>NZ_FQZD01000011.1 GCF_900141835.1 Propionispora hippei DSM 15287
ATTTATACAACGAATGCGATTGAGAATTTCAATCGTCAGCTGCGCAAAGTGACTAAGGCAAAATCCGTATTTCCTACTGATGACAGCTTGTTAAAAATGTTGTACCTGGCTATGATTGATATTACTAAAAAGTGGACGGGGCGACGTAAAGACTGGGGACAAATCCATTCCCAATTAGAAATATTCTTTGCCGACCGGCTGGACTAGCTTGACAGCCGGGCTAGTTTTCGTATAATGCTAACAGAGGGGCAATCAGCCTATCTGACTGTTTTGCCCTCTTAAAAAATATTGCTCTTTTTTATGCTATTTGGAGTTTACACAAAATCAGGGATACACCCGTTGTTTTCATTTAAAGTAGTTTGCTTTAAAAGTTTTACTAATTATATACAAGTTCAAGTGATAAATTATCGAGCCCAACGAAGGAAGATATTATAACTAGAGTCATTTGTTTGAATGTTACTGCATCCAATAGATAGCTTGTAGTTACCTTTGTAAAATCTAAGTGTTCTTCCATTGTCATCTTTCCCGAATTTTTCGACTTTACCATCCCACTTCCAACCGTTTTTCTCCATCTCTTTTAAATAGAAATCACTAATTTCGTCCCAACTCTTATTAACAGCAAAATCGTAAAGTAAATAAACGGCCTCAGGCTTATGTACATCCTCTTGATGAATTAAAGTAGAACCGGGTAAAATATTTAATTCATGATATTCTTGCTGCAAATCTTTATAAGCCTTATTTGACCGTGGAGCTAAGAAAAAAAAGCTATTCAAAATATTTAATACAAGGAACACATATATAATGTTTCTGATTATTTTCGCTATATTCATGGTACCATCCTTGAAAAATATTCGTTAATCGCAAGATGATTCAGGAAAGGTAGACATAGATAATATCATTATTTAATTATATACAAAAATTGTATGTTTAGATATCTATAATTTTTATAACTGGAGGTTATTATTATGACTGCAAAACTGGATATTTTAGATATTTTTAACTATGTTCATGAGCGAATTGACTATGTTACCTTTTCTTGTGGAAAATTCGGAAATGGAACTCTTACGATCGACCGATATGGTGATGTATATATAGGGGGAAGTAAGGACGTATTTCCCTCTTTAAGTTTAGGTCCGTACACTTCTGCAACTTTTGGGCGAATTGACATGGATGTTACTAAGTTAAGTGCGGGAGAACAACAAGAACAAATACACAATTTTATTTCCGGACTTGGAAGTGACTTGCATGTAGTAAATATAGTGGGGACAGGAGTAGCCCTGCTAGTGATATTTATATTAAGCAAGCTAATGAACATGAGGTAAAAAAAGCATTGCTAGCGACGAACTGAATTTGCAGCCAAAAGAAGATAGGCTATCGTCAGTGCTAGTGAACGAACATGTAGTTACCGATTTAGCAAAAGAATGGCAGTATAATTTTCAAGCAATTCCAGGACCTTCTAATCCCGCATTTATTGATGCATCACTAAATGAACAAGATATTGAATACGATTATAGATTAGAATATAATCCCAATGGAGTATTATGGAGGGTTAATGCTGCAGGGATGCCACATTTGTATGATTTAGACCAATACTACGAACAGGAAAGAGTAATTGAAAGTGCGATTAAGCAAACAATTACTGAGATGCAGCCCGTGAATAATATCCTGTAGCCTAAATTAGAGCTGAAAAGATAGTGTATTTTAGGTGCCGGGAGCGATGTGCGAATCTCTCTTCCCCTTTTACCTCAAATGGGATATTTTATTATAAGTTAACCTCTCAAACGATAGCTTATGATTATAAATCTTTAATTCTATATTGCTTTTAACCTTAAAAAATGATCTGGAGTTTGTCAGTAGCCAGATCATTTCTGTTTATTTTGCGAAGGTCTCAATAATTATGTCGATAAAAGCGCGTATTGCCGGTGGAATCAATTTGTCCTCGTGATAGATGGTTGGGTTTGATATTAAATGGTAAAGCTGGTAAAGAAAAAATCACATCGGGGCAACGCCTTATTGCCGTTTTATCTGCTACCATGGGATTCACTTTAGAGGCAGAGCCGCTGGCTATGCCTGCGTCCTTTTCTTTGGCCGGAATTGTTTTTATTGTACTGTGTCCAGGCTTCCCATTCTATGGCTTATCTGGATGAATTGACAGGTTTGCCGGACTATATTCGAATTGCTGGAGGAGGTTTCCAGGTGCCTGCAAGCAAGGCGTGCTTAGGCCAGTACATTCTCATTATTAGATTAAATTCGTCTATAGGTGTAGGCAGCCAGTTGTAATAAAAACCGTTTTCAGGCGGGGAATTACCGATGAAAATGTCTAAGGAGCCATCGATATTATAGAGCAAGTTGTTTAGATGGGGACTGAGTGTATAACGGTCAATCGAATTTTCAGTCAAATATCCTTGAGAGTTGTAGACGGTGATAGACCAAAAGGCATTGACCGGAGGAAATTGTTTTTGATTAAAGTGAATCATGTAATCGTTAGATCCAACTAAAGGAAGTCCTTCCTTATCGATAAATGCGGAAGCATATATGGAGTCTTTGGGCAAATTGGCTCCAATTCCTGTCATTGCAATGATTGCGCGCAGCAGGTAATCTGCTCCGTAAAAACCTATGCCGCTAGTCAGGAAAAACCAGCCGTCGTCGTTGTAATTTGCATAATTCCCTTCAGCAGCCGCTTTGATAAATTGGGGGCCATATTGGGAAGCCGCGCTAAGAGCCTGCTTGCTAGCCGAACTTAAGCTTTGGTAGTTGAAGGATTTAGACGGAATTAATTCTAATTTTCTCAGCGTTGTATCCATTAGCGGATCCTCTACCCAAGGAGGATTCACATACATTTGCTGCATCATAAGCGTAAAAAAGGATGCAGCGTCCATGGACGCAACCTTATCAACGGGATTTACCCTGCTCTTTTTTTGATGTGTATTTTTATAGTGAATTTTTGCTGGAGGCCAGCAACTCAATGGGACTAACAAATATTTGTCTTGAATTTCATGTACAGTAGAGTAGTCATTTTTACCATTTGTTTGGGTCCGGCCAATAATCCATACATCTCTGGTAGGGGCATCGATCCTAGTCATTCCATTTGGGAGAGGTTGGTTCCAGCCGGGACCTGCAATGACAAAAAGATTTGCCTGGGTACCGGTTGTGCGTGCCCCAAGGGATGAGAATACGTTGGTCCAGCTATCTAGGAGTTCCATTAGGTAATATTTGTTGTGAGTGTTTGGCAGCGATAATACTATAGGCTCTTCTGAGAGATTCAACCATGCCATGGAATATAGTGTGTCTACATTCGGTCTGACAATAGTGGAGTATTCAGGAGTAGGAAAAAATCGTTCGTTAAAAAATTCATTTAATTGATGTCCGCTGGTGAGCATGATTTTTTTCGTGGTTTCTGTAATTACGAGAGAATAACCATAAACATAAGCAGCCAATGCCAGGTTATAAAGAGTATGGTGCTTGCAAGAATCAAATTTGGACTCCCACATATACATATCCTCTGTTTTCCAAGTTATATTGTAGTATATTCTTACAGATGAAAAATGCTTATGAGGACATAGTAGTGCTATGATTGCCTGAATAGTGATGATAGATAAGGCTAAATAAAATGACCTGAAGTCTAATTAATAAAACTTCAGGTGTTTTTTATTGCATAATATCCCATGGGGGACGCTTATAGGATGTTATTAGTATGTGCTAAGTGTTTTTCTGTGAAATAATACAATAGTGCTATAACTGGCATGCATAGTCCGAATATAGAGGCAAGCATCCAGCCTCCATAAGCATAGGCCCAGCCGCCCAAGGCAGAGCCGACTGCCCCTCCGATAAAGAAAACAGCCATAAATACGCCGTTCACCCGGCCGCGTATTTCACTGCCCAGTGAATAAATCGCACGCTGACCAAGAACGAGATTGCCGGAAACAGCCATATCTAACGTGATGGCGGCTATGACAAGAAACGCTAAAGCGATGAGTGAAGCATCTGTATACATGTGTGTAAGCAAAAAAGATATAATCGCAATGACAATGGCCAACCCGGTCAATTGTTTGGTCCAACCCTTATCAGCCAATCTTCCGGCAATTGGCGCAGCTATGGCACCAGCCACCCCGGCAAGGGCAAATAAAGCGATACCTTGTTGTGATAAATGAAAGTGACTAGCCAGCCATAGCGGAATTACCGTCCAAAACAGACTGAATGCACCGAACAAGCAGGCTTGATAAAAGGCACGGCGGCGTAATACGGTTTTCGTTGCAAAAAGCGACCACAAGGAGCGAATTAAATCACCATAATTCATAGTGGGTAAGGGGGCCCGTTTAGGAAGAACGAAAGCTAACAGTACAGCCAGTATCGCTGTTATACCGGCAGAGAGAAGAAAAACTGCCTGCCAGCCCCAAAGATCGGTAATAAAGCTTGCTGCCGGTCGGGCAAGCATGATGCCGAGTAATAGCCCGCTCATTACATTGCCAACAACTTGGCCGCGCCGTTCTTCTGTTGCCAGATGGGCTGCATAGGGGACCAGTATTTGTGTTGCTACAGAACCTAACCCGATGAACAGTGCTGCCACAAGAAAAAATAGTGCATCTTTCGTAAGAGCTGCTGCAACTAATGCGCAAATTACAATGACTAAGGTGGAGGTGATTAACCGTCGATTTTCAATGAGATCACAAAGAGGAACAATGAATAATAGCCCGGCAACATAGCCAATTTGCGTTAACGTTACGATTAATCCCGCTGATGCCAGAGGAAGATGGGTAGCAATACTGATCGGGCCAACTAAAGGTTGTGCATAATAAAGATTAGCAACAATCACGCCACAGGCAATAGCTAGCAGAACGGTGATCCAGTTGGGGATTTGCTTGGTTTTTACTTGTATAGTGTTCATCATTATCCCTGCCTTAATTTTTTTACGCCTAGCATTTAAATACTGAACGTATAGTTTATTTAATGATTAGATTATAAACTGTACGTCTAGTATTTGTAAAGTGTTTTCTTGTGATAAAATATTTAGTATAATGTACGTATAGTTTATCTGGTGCGAATATACAGGGAGGTATTGGTTTGGAAAAGAAAAAGGGGCGTCCTCGTGACATAGCGACGGAAAAAGCGATTCTTGCTGCTTCCTATGATTTATTGCTGGAGAATGGCTTTGGAACCATAACTGTTGAGAAAATTGCTGAGCGGGCCAAGGTGAGTAAAGCGACTATTTATAAATGGTGGCCCAACAAAGCTGCGGTTGTCATGGACGGCTTTCTATCTGCGGCGATGGCCAGACTTCCCGTACCGGATACAGGTTCCGTGATTGATGATATAGTTATTCAGGTCAGTAATTTAGCCAGTTTTTTAACTAGTAGAGAAGGCAAAGTAATCAATGAATTAATTGCCGAAGGGCAATTTGATGTAAAGCTGGCGGGAGAATATCGAGCAAGATATTTTAATCCCCGGCGACTTGATTCGCGGCGAATCTTGGAGCGAGGAGTGCAAAGAGGTGAGCTAAAGAAGGACCTGGATATTGAATTGTGCATTGATTTAATTTATGGTCCGCTCTTTTATCGGTTGCTGGTAACCGGTGAAAAAATAGATGAGGTATTTATAAAAACCTTAATACAGTATGCTTTTGAAGGTATTCAGGTAAAAAGATAAATAAGATTATTTAAAACGCACTATTCTTGTCATGGAAAATCCGATTTACACAAAATTATTCGCAGGCTATAAAAAGATGTACTGCCAACTGTTTTCGAGTTGGCAGTACATCTTTTTCGTAAAAGTTAGTTAGTTGTAATTAAACTTTTGGAATAAGTTAATTTACATACGGTGTTCTACACCAAGGTAGAAGCTGCGTCCCGGCATAGGATAAGATCCGGGGCCAACACCTAAAGTGCCAGCAGAAGTTAACTCATAAGCCTCATTAGTTAAATTATAGGCTTTGAGGTAAACACGGGTAGCGGGATTAATTTTATAGTTGACTAGCATGTCGAGAGTCACATAAGATTTCGAGGTGAATTCCTCCAGGCTGCGACCTGTTGCACTTCGCACGGTAAGACCGGCATCCCACTTGTCCTGATCGTACTGTACGTTTAGACGGTACCCATTGGGCTGGCTATTGGAAGCATAGTTTACATAATTTCCGTACTCGTCTTGAACTTGTGTTTTGTTATAGGTGTAGCCAAGGCCTACTGTCCATTGCGGTGATAATTCCCGTGTTAAGCTCAGGTCTAAGCCACGTCTTTTTTCATGACTTGCATTATAGTAGTAGCCAGGGACGTAATAACCATAGCCGGAGATGTAGGAAGCATCAGGGTCACTGGCGTCTGAATCGTATCCGCTCTTAAATTCAAGAGCATTTTTAAGCCGACTGCTGTAAACACTGGCTTGCAATTTGGTTCCATCGCCCAACTTCGTATTGATACCTAAAGTAGTTGTCGTTCCTTCTTCTGGTTTGAGGTTTGGGTTACCAATGGTCCAGCCGTTATCCCAAAAAAGATCCTGCATGGTGGGATTTTTCACATACTGTCCCCAGGAAGCGTAAACATTTGTATCAGCATTAAGCTCCTTATTTACGGTAAGACGTGAGGTCGTATTCTCGCCGCTGATACTATGATCATCATAGCGCCCGCCTGCCGTGATGGACCAATTATTGACTAACTGCCAGCGATTTTCTAAAAAGAGGGCTTTGCTTGTATAGCCTTTATTGATGGAATCTTTGTCATCCAGGTGTTCTTCTCGCCAGTCGGCGCCGCCGGTTAGGGTATAATTTTTCGCAAGCTGCCAGTTTTGCTGCCAGTTAAATCCGTTGGCATAAAGATCGGCAATAGAATTAAAAGAGTTCCAATATTTCAGGTCCGTTTCATTGTGATAGATGCGGAAGAAGTTTTCTGCGCCGTTATTCTGCCCCCAGTGGTAGGTTAAGGCAATATTATCATCTACTTGTTTCCGGTAGCCGTTTGGGTAAACGAAATAAGGACTATTTGTTCCGGAATAGCCAGATTCGTCATCCGCATGTTCCAGGTCTAAAGAAAGAGAACTGTCATGACTAAGATCTTTATCTAATCTCATTGTCAGATATTCCTGATCAAATCCACTATTGTTCTTGGTTTCTGTTTTACCGGTTGTGGGATTTTTGTATTTAAAGTCATCCCGTGTTTTCTTTTCTGCGGTGATCAGGTAGCCAATTCCATTTTCTTTGCCTTCCGTGGTCAGGCTATACCGCTCGAAGCCCCAACTGCCAAACTCGGACGAAATAGAAGTATTAGCCGTTTTCGCTTTGCGTGTAATAATATTAATAATACCGCCGACCGCATCGCTGCCGTATAGCGAGGAAGCCGGACCCCGGACGATTTCAATACGTTCGATATTTTTTACTGGCAAAGAATTGAGATCTATTCCTGCATGCGAATTTCCACTTATAACAAGATGGTCCCAACCGACTCGGCGGCCATCAACCAGAACCAATACGCGGTCATCGCCATTGATCACCGGAACGGTGCTGGTACCGGTTTCTTGCAATGCGATATTGCTTTTCTTTAAAATGTCAGGCAAATTGGTAAAGCCGCCTTTTTCAATTTCTTCCTGCGTGATAACCGTTACATTGGCTGCAACTTCAGATTTTTTAACAGGCATACGGTTAGCCGTTACAACGTATTCATCAAAATTAAAGGTTTCTTCGCTGGCTGCGTCTTCAGCAAATATTATTTGCGATGTACCTAGCAGCACGGCGCTACTGAGCAGCGAGCATAATAATTTTTTTTGGTTTAATTTCATAAAAATCTCCCTTCGTTCTCTGTTCATAGGTTTTGTGAATAGAATGAATAAATCCATTTTCAACAGGAATCCATAAGAATACATCAGAAACTGCGAATGAATAAATGAATATGTATGGAAATAATTGATTGACTGACAACAGTCGGTCTGGTGTAAAAATATTTGACTGACGACAGTCAGTCGATGGTCGCAATAATTTTATATTTTCTTTTCACACACCTTTCTCTTTATATATGTGTACCAGTAATGTGAGAGGATTGATCTTGCTGGGCGATCGCCATCCAGGATCAAGGCTGCTCGTAAATAAACAAATTCTTATGACTGATAACAGCTATAAGAAATAAAGATAAGTCTAAACGATTATGATTCTCAATATTATGGACAAATACGATTATATTCTTTTGGAAAATGTAAGTCAATACTTTTCTAATACCTTTCTAATATGTTTTAGAACAAAGTGAGATGATTTAATTAAACCTAACAGGCATATCCTTACAAACAAACTGCGGTAAGCTCGGATGAAGTAGAAATGTGTCTCAACAGTCATTGCAAAAGAAGAAGAGAGGATTGACAAAATTTTCTCAAAAGCGTATAGTAATGTTAATAAAATATGTATTGAAACCAATGATTAAGAAGAGTAAGCTTTGTGCCGGTCACTTACAGAGAGTTGCGGGTGGTGAAACGCAGCAGGGAAGCCTTAGCCGAATGGACTTAAGAGGGCAGACGAACAGCCGCCGCAGGCAGCTTAGTAGTAGCTGACGGGAACTTCACCCGTTACCAAGGAAGTGCATATCATGTTGTATGCAGAAGAAGCGGGTGCGTTTTCGCACCAAGTTGAGTGGTACCACAGAAGTGTAGGCTTTTGTCTCAGTGAGAATTGAGATAAAAGCCTTTTTTTATTATCCAAAAATCAGATATATGAGGGGAGACGGCAGTATGGCAAAGAAAATTCCACACAGATTATATTTAACCGAGGAGCAGATGCCGACACAATGGTACAATTTGCGGGCAGATATGAAAGAAAAGCCTGAGCCTATGCTAAATCCGGCAACAGGAAAGCCGGTGGAACCGCAAGACTTATATCCCGTATTCTGTGAAAAGCTGGCCCATCAGGAATTGGATGATACTACCAGATTTATTGACATTCCGGAAGAAATTTTGGAAATGTACAAAAATTACCGTCCTTCACCGTTATGCCGTGCCTATAGTCTGGAAAAAGCGCTGGGGACCCCGGCGAGGATTTACTTTAAGTTTGAAGGCAATAACACATCCGGCAGTCACAAGTTGAATTCGGCCATTGCCCAGGCTTATTATGCCAAGGAACAGGGACTAAACGGACTGACTACGGAAACGGGTGCCGGACAGTGGGGTACGGCTTTGTCGGAAGCCTGCTGTTATTTTGGGATGCCGCTTACGGTATATATGGTCAAGGCTTCCTATGAGCAGAAGCCTTTCCGTAAATCCATTATGGAAACCTTTGGGGCCAGCGTGATTTCCAGCCCCAGTCATACGACGGAAGCCGGACGAAAGATTTTAGACGCCAATCCGGGCACCTTGGGCAGTCTGGGCTGCGCAATATCTGAGGCGGTGGAAAAGGCCGTTACTACCGGAGGGTATAAATATGTGTTAGGCTCGGTACTGAATCAGGTGCTGCTTCACCAGTCCGTCATAGGTCTGGAAAGCGAGAAGGCAATGGAAATACTGGGAGAATATCCCGATATTGTTATTGGCTGCGCCGGCGGCGGCTCCAATCTGGGCGGCCTGATTGCGCCGTTTATAAGAGATAAAATTACTGGCAAGGCGGATCCGCGGTTAGTGGCGGTAGAGCCGGTTTCTTGTCCTTCTCTGACAAGGGGAAGGTTTGTATATGATTATTGTGATACCGGGAAAATTACACCCATGGCTAAAATGTACACTCTCGGCTGCACCTTCGCACCGTCGCCAATTCATGCCGGCGGGTTAAGATATCATGGCATGTCGCCGGCTCTTTCCAAGCTGTATCATGATGGGTATATGGAAGCAGTTGCGGTAGGACAGACCAAGGTATTTGAAGCGGCTACCTTCTTTGCCAAATACGAAGGTATTCTGCCGGCTCCCGAATCGGCTCATGCTATTCGTGCCGCGATAGATGAAGCCTTAAAATGCAAAGAATCAGGGGAAGCAAAAACCATTCTCTTTGGCTTAACCGGAACCGGGTATTTTGATATGACGGCCTATAATTCTTTTCAGGAGGGCTCTATGAGCGACTACATTCCGACCGATGAGGAGCTTGAAAAGGGCTTTGCGGAACTTCCTACAATACCGGGAATTCAGGAATAGTCGCCTCATAAGCTACTGTAAGCTTAATCGCCGGTTAAGTTGCCCGCTGGTATTCAGTGGGCTCTTCCAATAGTACAGTATCCCCATGTACTCTCTCATGGCTATTACTTAATTTTTTCGCGAAACTATCGATATAATAAGTAGTATAGTTATGGATGGAGCGGGACTATGGCGATTGATCAAAATGGGTTAAATAGTTTGCTGGCTGCATTTACGCCTTACAACAATATGACGGCCTTGCGGGAACAGCGCGCAAATCTCTTGCGGAGGCTGCAGCAAAGCACGGAAGTTGGTAAACCGGATAATGTCTTGCACCAAGAAGGCGATAGAAAATCTGATCTCCGGCAACTGGCTGCTGTCGATCAGCAAATTGCTCAGACGATGTATGACGAGGTAGCCGGCCGGCTGGAGGAGGAAAGGCTTAAACGGGAGGCTGCGCTGGCCAGAAAAGAACGGGACAAGGAACGGGCCTTGGCCCGGCACGAGCGTTTCCTGGAAAATCGGAGTATGAGTAAACTTTTGTCCGCTGCCGGAAGGACTACTGCTGAACCGAGAGGGCTTTATAGCAATTCCCTCAGTAACGGACAAGGCGATAAAAGCTATACTTCAGATGTTGAACGCGATGTACAGGAATCGGTGCAGTACGGAATTGCAGCGGCGGAAGTGGCCTCGCGGCGGAAAAATGCAGAGTCCAAGGCGCAAGTTGAAGAAAGCGGCCAGAGACATCGAACTGTTCACAGGAAGAAAAATAAATCGGTCAATATAACGGTTTGAAAAGCTCATTTGTAGCTGGATGACTTGAAGTTAAAGAAAGGCTTCAGGTCATCTTTTCTTTTTTATAAAGCAAGCCGGAAACCGGAACTTTTATAGATCCATTTCTGCCCTAATAGTACGCTATGCATCTATTGAAGCAAGCTGTTTTCTGGAACCTCCATGGCTTTATTGACATAATATGTAGCAAAGCAAATATTGGAGGAATAACTATGCGGCCCTGTAAGCTTTGCCATCAGAAAGACTTTGGTGAGTGGTATGATGATTGTAATGTCGAAGATAAACCATTGGTAAATCACGTTGTGGTTCTTGATCCCGGCCATGGCGGTGTGTATTCGGGAGCAATAAACTATGGTTTCCGGGAATCAGATATTAATCTGGCGGTCGCTCGTAAACTGCGCAAGAAGCTAAAACAGGCAGGCGCTACGGTGATTATGACCCGGACGAGAGACGTTAACCTGGCACCACCCGGCGCGAATCTTGACGCTGACCTCCAAGCCAGAGTGGATGTCGCCAAGCGGGCGCGAGCGGACATTTTCGTAAGTCTTCATGTCGATGATATACCAAATATCAATCTTACCGGTCCTGCCAGTTATTTCCCGAAAGAACGTTCCTTCAGCCTCGCCTGTGCCATTCAAACACATTTGACGGAGGAAATCTGCGCAGAGGGGCATGGAGTAAGCCCGGCCGACTTTTATGTGCTTGTCCATAATGAGATGCCGGCAGCCTTAATTGAAATGGGCTATCTGTCCAATCCGGCGGAAGCGTTGTGCCTTGTGGATAGCGCCTACCAAAATCTACTGGCTGAAGGGATTTTTAAGGGGATTGTCAGTTATTTTCTGTATGAATAAACGACTCAAATAAAAGAGGCTAATACTTTTTTAATATGAATTGGAGTAAGTATTCGATAAAGTAATACAGAACTCCAAGCTGTGGTTAGTGACTGTTTGATTCACTATGGCTTTATGTAGCTGACAGTTAAGGTTTAAGCGCATTGTTAAAAAGTGATTGACAGACTATTCAGAAGAGCTATATAATGAACACAAATGGTACGTACCACTAAAGGAGTTACTGAAGTGACCAGAGCGCACGTAGACAAATTGAGCCGGATTCCTCTTTATTGCCAGCTTATGGATATTTTGATCGAGGACATTCAGCAGAACATGAAAGAAGACGATCAAATACCATCGGAACGCGAAATATGTGAACAATATAACGTCAGCCGGTCCACCGTCCGGCAGGCTATGCAGGAAATGGAAAAGGACGGATATATTTATCGCGTTCATGGCAAGGGTACTTTTGTTGCGCCCTTAAAGTATAATCAGGATTTGTTAAAGTTTTACAGCTTTACCGAAGCGATGAAAAAACTGGGGAAGATTCCAGCTTCCAGGGTTTTGAAGTTTGAGGTGCTTTCCTGCGACCGGAACATCGCCCGCAAACTGGAGGCTGAGGAACACAGCAAAGTATATAAGTTTGTACGGTTGCGCTTGGCTGATGACAGGCCTATGATGTTGGAAACGACGTATCTTCCAGTCGGAAGATTTCCTGGATTAACGAAAGAAAAGCTGGAAAGTATGGCTATGTACGATATGTTCTCCCAGGAGTTCAGCACCAGCATCAGCTCAGCCAGGGAAGTCTTTCAGGCTGTTAGCATCAACGAAGAAGAAGCCCGGTATTTGCAAATTGACAAGGCGGTTCCCGGCCTTAAAATTGAACGCTATACCTATGAGCAGGACAACATAATCGAATATACGCGTAGTATAGCCAGAGGGGACAAATTTGAATATTGCATTACATTGAACAAGTAGCCGGCTTGCCGATGTAATGTTTTTTCAAACCAAACTGGTACGTACATCATTACCTATTTTACGATAATATATGACAAAACCAGGAGGAGGTGATGGACTGAGAAGTCGTTTTTTGATCGCGCTAACAAATTCATACTAACGAGAGGAGGTTCTGACAACGGTTTTGTCAGGTAGCAGGGAACCGGGAAGATGTGACAAGGGGGAGAGCCAGTGGGAACACCTAATATCTTGCTAACCCGGTGGTGCACGGGCAGGTGGGAGTGATGTGGGCCACTTCACTGGGAGCTAACTTGCCGGTAGCGGAGGATGAAATTGTCCAGGAACCGCTTCAGCAGAAATTGATGGCGGTTACCGCGTAAACATCCGGTGCGCAGATCCCGCTTTTTTACGGTGGAACATACGGTAAACGTTATCCATAAAGCCTCGGCAAATAAAAAGATATTTATTATTTCTTTTGTAGGAGTATTGTGAAATGAAAAAAATCATGATTGTTACCGGGCACGGACAATTTGCCACAGCATTGCAAAGTACTTTTGAACTATTGATGGGCCCTACGGATGTACTTCATTTTGTGGACTTTACCGCTACAGATACGGATAAATTCTTAAAAGAGTGTTTTGAGCGCATACTGGCGGCAAATGAGGACAGACAGGTTTTATTTGTGTGCGATATCCTGGGAGGGACTCCGTTTAAAGTTGCGGCGGAACTGGCCCTGCAGGCCGAGAACAGAGAAGTAGTGGCCGGTGTAAATATCGGCTCCATCATTGAGGCGATTTATCAGAATGAACAAATGCCGGTGCAAGCCTTGGCGGATGCCGTTGTCAGAGCAAGCAAGAAAGGGACGCTGAGATTTGAAAAGGTGATAATTTCCCAGCCCTGTTCCGTACATAGTAATGGAATTTAGCAAGCAAGGCCAGGATCGTATCAATGGGTTGCTCCGGTCAGCGATTCTCCATATTTACTGGTACGCACATCATGACAATACCGGGCCGGTTGTATAAGTAAAGACTAGGGAGCGTGATTATAGTGCCGAACATCTTATTAACCAGGATTGACAATCGTTTGATTCATGGTCAGGTTGGCATGACCTGGACGAACCATTTGGGAGCCAATTTGGTT
Source organism: Propionispora hippei DSM 15287 (assembly GCF_900141835.1). Classification (NCBI taxonomy): domain Bacteria; kingdom Bacillati; phylum Bacillota; class Negativicutes; order Selenomonadales; family Sporomusaceae; genus Propionispora; species Propionispora hippei. Next base: position 13,779 of record NZ_FQZD01000011.1, read on the forward strand.
GTAGTGGCCAATGACCAGGCTGCCATGGATGAAGTGCAGCAAAACCTTATGGATATGGCGGTGGCGGAAACCGTTGAAACCCGGTATTTTACCCTCCAGGAGACCATTGATAAAATTCATTATGCCGCCGAGGATCAACTGATTTTTCTGGTTGTCAAAACGCCGCAGGATGTATTGCGGCTTGTAGCAGGGCAGGTACCGATTAAAAAAGTTAACATTGGCAATATGCATTTTAGTGAGGGGAAAAAGCAAGTTTCCAGTACGGTATCGGTAGATGATGAGGATATACGGACCTTTCACAGGTTGCATGAATTAGGTGTGAAGTTGGAAATACGCCGCGTGCCTGATGAGAAGAGCCTCGATATTTTAAAATTTATATAGATAGCACAAAGCGGGAATGTCTCTCCAACACGAGAGAATGAATGATAAACAGAAAAATGAAAAGGGAGGATTATTATGTTTTCTGAAGCATTAATGATTGCCCTGTGGGCCTTCATTGCCGGTATTGACTTATTTGACGGACTGATCCATATTCACCGGCCTGTCGTTACCGGCCTGGTTGTAGGTTTAATCCTGGGTGATCTTAAAACCGGACTGATTACGGGGGCTACATTAGAGCTGGTCTGGATGGGAATGGTGCCGCTGGCGGGAGCCCAACCGCCCAATGTGGTAATCGGCGGAATCATTGGTACGGCTTTTGCCATTTTAACACAGCAGGACCCGAAAGTGGCCGTGGGCGTAGCCGTACCTTTTGCGGTAGCCGTACAGGGGGCAATCACTCTGATGTTCACTGTATTTTCCCCCATTATGCATAAAGCCGATCAATACGCTGAACAGGCGGATGCGGCGGGAATTGTCCGGATCAACTACCTGGGGATGTTGTTCCTGGGCCTGTTTTATGCCGTAATTGCCTTTCTTCCCATCTATTTTGGCGCTGATTTAGCCAAAAGCACGGTGGAAATGCTGCCCCAATGGTTTATCGGCGGCTTAGCCGTTGCCGGAGGCATGATGCCGGCCATTGGCTTTGCTATGCTGCTCAAGATTATGTACAAACAGGAATATGCAGTATTTCTGATAGCAGGGTTTATCCTGGCTACCTATCTCAAGCTTCCTTTGCTGGCTGTAGCCGGTATTGCCGTGTGTGTTGCCGGCTATGACTATTACAATAATAGAAATAACGCTGCCAGGACGGCAAAAAAGGAGGTCAGAAGCCATGGAATCTGAGATCACCCGCTATGAAGACGGCACCAATGAAAATGTCCTGACCAAGAAAGAGCTGCATAAAATGGTCTGGCGCTCCTTCTTTTTACAGGCATCCTTCAATTATGAAAGAATGCAGGCCTGTGGCTGGCTGTATGGTATGCTGCCTGCGTTGGAAAAAATTCATCGCAATAAGCAGGATCTGGCCAAATCTATGAAGCTCCATATGGAGTTTTTCAATACTCATCCGTTTTTGGTCACTTTCATTATGGGGATTGTGGCGGCAATGGAACAAAACAAAGAGGACCAGGAGACCATCCGGGGCATTAAAGTTGCCACCATGGGACCGCTGGGGGGGATCGGCGATGCCCTGTTCTGGCTGACCGCCTTACCGATTACTGCCGGTATTGGTGCGGCACTGGCTATGGATGGCAATATTCTGGGGCCTGTTATTTTTCTGGTACTGTTTAATATACTGCACTTTGGTTTGCGTTTCGGGTTAATGAATTACGGGTATAGCACCGGTGTTCGGGCGGTTCAATCGTTAAAGGAAAATACAAAGCTGGTTTCCCGGGCATCTACGATTGTCGGTCTGACAGTGGTTGGGGCCCTGATTGCCTCCTATATCAATTTAAAGCTGCCCGTAATTATTACCGCCGGTGAAGCGAAGGTGGCGTTGCAAAGCGATGTATTAGACAAGGTTCTTCCCAATATGCTGCCGTTTGCCTATACTGTCCTGATGTACTATTTGCTGAAGAAAAACTTTTCACCGGTTAAACTGATTGCCTTGACGGTGTGTATCGGGTTGGCCGGCAAAATATGCGGCGTCCTGTAAACTGTTTGACTGGAAGGAGCCGCTCTGAAGGCTGCTCCTTCCAGATTTCAGGCAGGGAGGAAACTTTGCGTAAAATATAAGAGTTTTGGCGGTAGATAAAAATTTCGGAAATTCTTATAAATTTATGACAGACATATAGGAGTTCAGCATGGATACATCACATTATGCAATAACTGCAAAAAAAATTGTTCTGGACAACCGCGTCATCGAAGATGGAGCCGTTGTCGTTAACAATGGGTTCATTGAAGCAATTGTCGACAGTCAAAGCCGGTTAGCGGTGGATTGTGTATGGGATTGCTCGGCCATGGAGCTTTGGCCGGGACTGATCGATACTCATATTCATGGGGCTAATGGCTATGATGTCATGACTGCTGATTTTGCGGCGGTTAATGAGGTGTCTAAATTTTTAGTGAGGAAAGGCATTACAGCCTTTGTTCCCACGGTTATGACCGCTCCGGTGGATCAGATGCATAAAGCATTACAAAATATACATGCTTGTACCGGCAAGGTGGAAGGCGCCGAAATCTTAGGTGCGTACCTGGAAGGACCATACCTTGCCGCCAGTCACCGCGGCGCTCATCCGCAGGATTTGTTGCGCCCTGTTGCGATAAAGGAAGTGGATGAGTTTATTAAAGACGCAGCTCACCGTATTCTAACGGTGGCTCTGGCACCGGAAAGTAAAAATGCAGTTACCCTAATCCGGCACTTAGTTCGTCAGGGAATTCATGTCGCCTTGGGGCATACCGGTGCCACCTATGAAGAGATGGTAAGCGCTTTTGCGGCCGGGGCGGATATTGCGGTCCATATCTACAATGGTATGCAGGAATTGCATCACCGCAAGCCTGGAGCCGTCGGTGCCATCTTAACCGATGACCGGGTTTATGCCGAATTGATTGCTGATTTTATCCATGTTCATCCGGCTGCAATGAACATTTTGTTTCGCTGTAAACCTAAAGACAAGATTATTTTGATCAGCGATGCGATGGCGGCTGCCGGTTTGCCGGACGGGGAATATACCCTGGGACCCATACCGGTGCTTGTCAGAGATACAATTGCCCGTGCGCCGGGCGGTTCATTGGCCGGGAGTACGACAAATCTGTTAAGTTCGGTGGCGGCGCTGATTAATAAGATGGCGATCGACCCGGTTGATGCCGTTAATATGGCCTCGCGCAACCCGGCCCGGATGTTGGGGCTTGAGCAGCAGACCGGCACCATACAAGCGGGCAAGAAGGCCAATTTAGTAGTCGTGGATACTAAGTATCAGGTGGCAATGACCCTGGTTAACGGGAAGGTAGTATATCAAAGCTGATACTTGCCCTAAACTGGTAATGACGACAGGACGACATGAAAGGTAAAGTTCTATATTACAATTACAGAACATGATCCGGATAAAGCGTTAATGAAAGGAGTGCTATGATGAGTGGCAAACACCCTTTAAAACTTTTGGTGGAGCGGCAGAAGAACGGCCAGGCTTGTGGCATATATTCCCTTTGCAGTGCCAATGAGTATGTAATTACTGCCGCAATGGAACGTGCCCTGGCCGACAAGGACTACGTGCTGATTGAAGCAACCGCCAACCAGGTAAATCAGTTTGGCGGTTATACCGGCATGCGACCGGCTGATTTCCGTGACTTTGTTTATTCTTTGGCATTAAAAGCAGGCTTCCCTTACGATAAAATCCTGCTGGGCGGTGATCATTTGGGACCGCTGACCTGGCAAGCGGAAATAGCTGAAACAGCCCTGGAGAAGTCCCGGGAATTAATAAGACAGTATGTCTTAGCCGGGTTTACCAAAATACATATTGACACCAGTATGAAACTGGCCGATGATCCTCCCGATGGCCCCTTGGAAACGGCTATCATTGCGGCCAGGGGGGCCATGCTTGCCAGAGAAGCTGAGGTGGCCTCTACTCAGGTGCGGCAAATCAATCCGGAAGCGCTCAGTCCGGTGTATGTGGTGGGAAGTGAAGTGCCTATTCCGGGGGGAAGCCGGGATAGCGAGGAATACATTCACGTTACGGAAGCGGCAGATTTTGAGAGTATGGTAGAAACTTTTAAGCAAGCCTTTCAGCAATACCGGATAGAAAACGCCTGGGAGAAGGTAATTGCTGTCGTGGTGCAGCCGGGTGTAGAATTCGGGGATGAGCGCATACATGCGTATGAACGCCCGGCGGCAGGGCGGCTTAGCCGGTCCTTACAGAAATACCCGGGGCTGGTGTTTGAGGGTCATTCGACTGATTATCAGACAGCACGTGCCCTGAAGGAAATGGTAGAGGATGGAATTGCTATTTTAAAGGTCGGGCCGGCTTTAACGTTTGCTTTGCGGGAAGGGCTGTTTGCTTTAAGCCACATGGAGGCCGAACTGTTTCGGTTTAGCGCTGAGGTTGAGCAGTCACGGTTTATGGAAGCATTAGATTCCTGCATGGCTTATCATCCGGAGAACTGGCTGCAGCATTATCGCGGCCGGCCTGGTGAAATCCGCTATGCGAGAAAATTCAGCTTCTCCGACCGGTGCCGGTATTATCTGCCGGACATGGAAGTGAAAATGGCTTTAGACAGACTCATGAAAAATTTGCAGTCAGTGGATATTCCATTAACGCTGCTGAGCCAGTTCATGCCGGTACAATATAAAAAGGTACGCGACGGGTTATTGCAGCCAGATGCCCAGAGTCTGTTGAAAGATAGAATTATAAATTGTATTGATGATTATCTATATGCGGTAAAGCCTGGAAGAAGCTGATTTTATGAAGGATTGCCGCTGCCGTACGCAAGTCAGGGAACACGCGCAATGCTTTATATAAATATAAAAAATAAAACAAGAGAGGACGAAAGAATATGAATACTTTATTCGGTCTTACCCGGGAAACTGTGGTAAGCAAACATGCCCATTATACAGTGGAGGAAATTTTGCGCCAGCCAACTGTTTGGAAATCCATATATGAAAAGATTGCCGGCAGAAGAGATGCAATTAAAAAGTTCATTGGAAAAATAGACAAAAAGACTAGAATTATTCTTACAGGGGCAGGCAGCTCGGGTTTTGTGGCCGATGCCCTGGCACCGGTTATACGGAAGGAACTGGGGTTTACGCAGGTAGAATCCATTCATACGACAGACATTGTGGCCAGTCCGCACCAGTATCTGGTGGCGGAGGCTAAGACCTTGCTGATTTCGTTTGGCCGGTCAGGAAACAGTCCTGAAAGTATTGCCGCCATTCAACTGGCCGAACAATTGATTCAAGATGTAAGACATATCGTCATTACCTGCAATAACCAGGGGGAATTAGCCGGTTTTGCCAACGAAAGAACTTTAAATTTCCAGTTTGATGAGGCCAATGATCAGGGGTTTGCCATGACCAGCAGCGTAACAGGCATGCTGCTGGCAGCTTATGGGATTTTGAATATTGAGCAGGATTTAAGTACCATGGTGAACAAAGTAGCAGGCTATGCGGGCGAGATTCTTCAGAATAAGCAGCAGACTATCGCCGATACCTACCAACCCCAGGTAGACAGACTGATCGTATTGGGCGCCGGGAATCTGTTTGGCGCTGCCAGGGAGGCTGCATTAAAATTGCTTGAACTGACTGCAGGCAAGGTGATATCCCGCTATGATACCCCGATGGGATTCCGCCATGGTCCCAAGGCAATGCTGACACCTCGTACAGTGATTTTATACTTTGTAGCGGGCAATGATTATACTAAACGTTACGATCTGGATATGTTACGGGAACTGTCGCAGGCCAGCAAGAATAAATTAATTGTTGTTTCAGATGTATATGATGAAGTGATAGAACGGGTAGCTGATGTGTACATTTTTAATTCAGTCAGCGATAAAGTAGCGGAAGCATTTTCACCATTTATTCCGTTAGTAGTAGGGCAATTATTTGCCTTGTCCGCTTCGCTGCGGTTAGGCTGCACACCGGACAACCCTTTCCCAGGCGGGGAAGTGAATAAGATCGTACAAGGTGTTACAGTACATCCGGTAGAAGGCATTCATTAGACCGGCAGTGCGTATACTTCTTAAAGTAAATCCGCCGTTTCCATAAGAGGAATAACGGCGGGTTTTTTTGCTTTTCAGGATACTGATCAGCTTATCCTGGGCGGTTCTGGCAGTGGTTATCCTACCTTTGATAAAAAATATTATTATACGCTGAATGATATTATCAATTATTATAGAAATAAAATGATGGCATTTGAGCTGAGGGTAATGGGCTGCGCGGTTATCAACGGTTCCGGCGGGCGATCCGGTCAAGGGCTTTATCCGGAGCTGATGGTAGTATGCCAGGACTGCATTGATAGGAAAGTTTTCACTGCACAAATAGTAGAAATCTATGTTTTTTTTGACGCTGATTTGTAGGATGCCATCCCTGGTAAGAACATAACGTTGCCTAGTGGTAGCTGTATCGTATACAATAAAACGTATTACATGGTATAAGGGGAAGTTATTTATGACGTACACTGCGAATCGTCATGGGACAATTCGAGCATTAAAAGGAAGGCTTTTAGCCACTTATGAATATTTAGTGGAACACAAGGATCAGGAGAATGCCGGTAAGGTTAAGCAATTGGCGGAAAAGCTAATCAAGGAAGAATTCGCCATTGCCTTTTGCGGTCATTTTTCTGCCGGCAAATCAACCATTATTAACCGGTTGATCGGGGAGAACCTGCTGCCGGCAAGTCCGATCCCAACCAGTGCCAATCTGGTAAAAGTCAGAGCGGGAGACGAATATGCCAAGGTGTTTTTCAAAAACGAGAAACCCCGTCTGTATCTCGCTCCCTATGATTATAAAATGGTAAAGAATTATTGTAAGGACGGCGATCAAATCGAGGCTATTGAAATCAGCCATGCCGGTTCTCAACTGCCGCCGCAGACGGTGATCATGGATACTCCCGGCATTGATTCGGCCGATGATGCACACCGCATTGCCACCGAATCGGCCATCCATCTTGCCGATGTCATCTTCTATGTCATGGACTACAACCACGTGCAGGCAGAACTGAACTTTATGTTCACCAAAGAGCTGACTGAGGCAGGCAAGGAAGTTTATCTGGTTATTAACCAGGTGGACAAGCATTCCGAACAGGAGCTTTCTTTTGCTGCATTTACAACCAGTGTGGTGGAAGCCTTCGCCGCGTGGGGTGTAAAGCCGGCTGATATTTTTTATACTTCCTTAAAGGATGATGAGCATGTTCACAATCAGTTTGCCCGGCTGCAGGCTTTTTTAGCGGAGCGGCTAGCAGCGAAGGATACCCTTTTGTTGCGATCCATAGAGCATTCCCTGCAAAAAATCGTTAAAGACCATGTGGCGTTAAGCAAGAAGCAGGATGAACAGGCCCTGCAGCCCTGCCGGAATATTTTGCAGGAGCTGTCGCCCCAGGAGCAGGCCGAGCTGGCGGATACCTACAACCGGCTGCTGAATGAGAAAAATTCTTTGGGCGAAGGGCTGGAACAGGCGGAAAGTCAGTTTGATTCCGAAGTCAGCAAAATCATGAAGAACGCTTACCTGATGCCCTTTGAAACCCGGGCGTTGGCCGAGGCCTATCTCGAGGCTTGTCAAAATGAATTCAAGGTAGGCTGGCTGTTCAGCAAACAAAAGACACTGGAAGCGAGGCAGGAACGGCTGACCCGTTTTTATCAGGGTATTCTTGAAAAGACAAAGTCTCAATTGGAATGGCATCTTCGCGATTTCCTGGTGCGGTTTTTACAGGAAAAACGGCTGGAACATAAAGGACTGTCGGACAAGATTCAGCAGTTTACTGTGCATTTTTCCAGCGAACTGCTAACAGAACTGGTAAGACAGGGGGCTCGTTTGTCCGGTGATTATGTGATCAATTATACCGATCGCGTGGCTAGTGAGATTAAACTGTTGGCCAAGAACGCCTTGGCTGAAATCGAAATGGAAATATTAAATGTCTTGCAGGACCGCAATACGGCCATCCAGGCCAAGTTGACCCAACAATCAGCCAGCCTGGAACGGTATATCAATGCTTTGGAACAGGTGAAAAGGCGGGAAGCAGCCCGAAATTTGGAGCAAACCCGGCTGGAGGGACTGCTTAATGAGACTGCCGGCTTGAACATCGACCGGTTCAGCTTGCTTGAACCGGAAGAGGAAGAGTTTGAAGTGGTTTACGGGGAGACCGGACAGGTAAAAGAGGTGCAAAAGCAAGTAAAATCCCTCTTACAGCCAAGTGTTCCGGTCCAAAAGGCTCCGGTGTCCAGTGAACCGGGCGACCGGATGAAGCCTACAGCCAGGAAGCTGCAGAAGGCGGCGCAGCTTGTAGCCGATTTGCCCGGTTTTAGAAAACTGGCAGCCGAGCTGGGGGAGAAAGCGGGGCGACTGGAGCAGCGAGGCTTTACCGTTGCTTTGTTCGGCGCGTTCAGTGCCGGTAAATCTTCTTTTGCCAACGCACTGATCGGTAAGAAGGTCTTGCCTGTTTCGCCCAATCCGACGACAGCGGCTATTAATAAAATTAAACCGGTTAATGCTTCCTGCCCGCATGGAACTGTTCTTGTCAAGCTCAAGGAAGCGGAGGCCTTGCTGGAAGATGTGAACCGGTCTTTGAAAATATTTGAACTACATGCCCCAAGTCTGGCAGATGCCCACAGTCTAATCGAAAACTTTGCCGGCCAGTGGGAGCAGTCTGGCGTAACGGAAAAGACTAATTTTGCTTTTTTACAAGCCTTTCAGGCCGGCTATGCCGCTAGTGGCGGCCAGTTAGGAACGGTGGTAACCACGACGCTTGCCGAATTTGGCGATTATGTGGCGGTCGAAGAAAAGTCCTGCTTTGTGGAATGGATTGAGCTTTATTACGATTGTCCGCTAACCCGCAAGGGGATTACGCTGGTCGATACGCCGGGGGCCGATTCCATCAATGCCCGCCATACCGGTGTCGCCTTTGATTTTATCAAAAATTCGGATGCTATCCTCTTTGTGACCTACTACAATCATGCTTTTTCCAAGGCTGACCGGGAGTTTTTGATGCAACTGGGGCGGGTCAAGGATTCTTTTCAACTGGATAAAATGTTTTTTATTATCAACGCTATTGATCTGGCTAATAACGAAGAGGAAAAGGAAATCGTTCTGGAGTATGTCCAGGAGCAGCTTATCAAATATGGCGTTAGAAAGCCGCATTTGTATTCCTTATCAAGCCTGAAGGCATTGAAGGAGAAGCTGGAAAAGGACAGTCTTCCGGTTTCCGGTATGCCATCCTTTGAGGAAGCCTTTTATCATTTTATTACTCATGATCTGGCGAATCTGGCGGTGACGGCTGCCGACAGGGAATTAAGCCGCTTAGGCCATCTGGTGGCAAAACTTATCGAAAGCACTAGAGAAGATGACACGGTTAAGCAGCAAAGACGGGCCGGTATCGAACTGGAAAGGGCAGCCATCCACAGGCTGCTGGAGCAGCAGACCGCCCAATCCCTCACCAATCGCCTGGATCAGGAAGCGGAAGAATTGCTTTACTATATTAAACAGCGGGTATTTTTGCGATTTCCTGAATTTTTTAAAGAAGCCTTCAATTCCAGCGTGCTGCGCGATGACGGCCGTGACTTGAAAAAAGTGTTAAACCATGCGCTGGATGAATTGCTTGAGCAGATCGGTTTCGAATTTGCCCAGGAAATGCGGGCGACAACGGTGAGACTGGACCGTTTTGCCGAACGGCTTATGACGGAGCAGCAGGCCCTATTGGCCGAGCGAACCCGTGACTTGAATCAGGACTTGTCTTTTTCGCTCTTTGAATTCAGCAATCAGGCCCAAATTGATTTTGCAGCGGCCTTTGACAATCTGTCGCGAGGAATGTTTGCCAGGGCATTGGCTTATTTTAAAAATCCCAAGTCCTTCTTTGAGAAAAATGAGAGCAAGTTAATGAGCGACGAACTGTACCGTATACTGAACAACGCCGCCGATGGCTACCTGGCGCAGGAGCAGGCCCGGTTGCAAAGCTTATACTGTCAGGTCGTGGAAAGCCAGTTCCAAGAGCTTATTCGGCAAATGACCGAACAGGCGGATGACTTCTATGTCAGTCTGCTTTCCGCTCTGGACGGCGGTATTCCGGTCGAGCAGCTTATCGAGACTCAACAAAGTCTGGCAAAGCTCAGCTAACAGAGCGCATAAGAAGGAACCCCTCTCGACTGGTGTAATCTATTAGCATCCAGCGGGAGGGGTTCATCTTTTATGTCTTATGCAGATAATACTATAATTTGGCGACAATTTTGACAAGCGGAAGATCTCTCAGAGGGGCATAGTTAAAAAGCCTCATCAATTCGTTCTGAGCGTCTGATATCCTCAAATTATTTTATTGGTTTTGCATCGTACAGCTTTCCTCCATAGGAAGCGTTGGCAAAGTCCATACTGCTGCCCGAAATGGTTGCAGCTTTTTCGCAGGGGTAGCGATTGTGGTACTTTGCTGTCTGGCAGGAGAGTCGACGTTTGCAGGGAAGTTAGTTACTAACCGGGAGCGCTTTCTCAGTTATTGTATAAACCGGCTGGTAAAGGCTGCTTTCTCTGGTGGCCTGTGGTGAAAGGAGCTTTGTTTACTAAATATGGGGGAGGCCAGACTTGAATAAAGTGAGATATTGTAACAGGATGACAGTTATTCTGGCGCTAGACAGCTCTGGTGTAAATGAGTTGAACAGTTTAGAAAAAGAGAAAGAGGGAATGCAATATGGCAGTCAATCAATGGCAGGGACCGGCGGCTACGTATAAACATAAAGGTCATATTATAAAGAATGTCAATCATGAATTTAGCGAACAAATTACCGGAGGGCAGCGGATAGCCGATTTGGTAGCCAAATTGGTGGGAAGTTGGCCGTTTATCATTTATCAGAGCGCCATTATTATTATATGGATGGGGGCTAATATTTATTTGACATATATGGCCGGCACAAATCCTGATTTTGTTGCTTCCTGGGACCCGTATCCGTTTATTTTGCTTAATTTAGTATTAAGCTTCCAGGCGGCTTATACCGGCCCGGTGGTGATGATGAGCCAGAACCGGCAAGCTGAGAAGGACCGGCTGATGGCTGATCAGGACTATCAAATTAATAAAAAGGCCGAGGAAGAGATAAAAGTGGTGATGGAGCATTTGGTGCATCAGGATGCCCTGCTGCAGGAATTGTTGACCCGCCTGGAGGTTATGGAACAACGAATCCTTAATAAAGGTGAGCAGGTAACAAGGTAATGAAGCTGACAAGAGCCGGAAATCCACTACATCTAATGGATGTGTGGCCATTGCTTAAAGCTTAGGGGAGCTTGCAATTACGTGATGAAATATAGGAAGAAGGGTTGCTATTTTTTGTGTAAAATAATAGTAGCGTAATCCTGGTTGCTGGAGGGATTGTTATGAAAGAGTATGGCGCTCTTTTGCCTGAGGAAAAATGGCAGGCTGTGATTCAGTGTGACAGCCGGTATGATGGAGTCTTTTTCTACGGAGTAAGGACAACGGGGATTTTTTGCCGGCCTTCCTGCAAGTCAAAAGCTCCGGTTCCTGGCAATATCATTTTTTTTGAACATCCGGCTGAGGCAAGGCAGCTTGGCTTCCGGCCTTGCAAACGGTGTTGTCCTGAGCGGACGGTTTTTCAGCCGGAATTAGAACTGGTAAAGAAAGTTCAGGAAATTATCGGGGACGGTTATCAAAACCGAGTGGATGTACAGCATATATCCCGTCAGCTTGGTGTCAGCAAGAATCACCTGATTAAACTGTTTAAACGCTATTACGGTGTGACTCCTGCCCAATATATTACTTCACGGAGAGTGGCTAAAGCCGTTGAGTTGCTGCGCCAGGGAGAGGCTGGCATTCTTGAAGTCGCCTATGCAGCAGGCTTTGGAAGCCTTTCTACTTTTTATAAGTGCTTTAAAGAACGGACCGGATATGCCCCAGGTGAAGTTAGGGAAAATACCGATTTACTGGCAACCTGTGTCACGGCGGATTCCTGCCAGACTGTGCTAGAAACATCCTGAAAGAGCTGTTATTCCTGGTTTTTTTCTTCCGGATACGGAAGGAGGCCAATGCGTTCGTTAAATCAGCGTTTTCCAAGAAAAAGTTGAGGTGATTTATATGTTTATTTATTTTTACCAAACAGCTATAGGAAAGATTGGTATTGCCGAACAGAACGAACAAATCACCAATTTGTATTTCAACGATGAGCGTTGGCCTGACGACAGAAAGATCTGTGAAACCGCTATATTACAGGAAGCGGCGCGTCAGCTTGACGAATACCTTACCGGCCGGCTGACAGCTTTTTCGCTGCCCCTGGAACCGGCCGGGACAGTTTTTATGAAGCAGGTTTGGAACAGTCTCTGCCAAATTCCCTATGGCCAAACGGTAAGCTATAAAAGTATAGCGGCCAAAATCGGCAAGCCTGGTGCCGCACGGGCTGTCGGACTGGCCAATAACCGGAACCCGATCCCGCTCTTCATTCCCTGCCACCGGGTTATTGGTACAAATGGCGCGTTAGTGGGTTATCGCGGGGGACTAGCCTTAAAAGATCAATTGCTGAAGCTGGAGACGGGACAATGCGGTTTTTTGAATACGGACAAAAAGAAATCGAATATTTAAGTCGGAAGGATAAAAAGCTGGGGACGGCGATCGACAGAATCGGTTTTATCCGGCGTGAAATTAATCCTGAGCCGTTTAGCGCGTTGATTGCAAGCGTCGTCAGTCAGCAGATTTCCAAGAAGGCGGCGTCAACGGTCTGGAACAGGCTGGCCGCCCTGTTGGGCAGTATAACGCCGGACCATATTGTCAGGGCAGACCTGGCGGCTATACAGGGCTGTGGCATGTCCGTGAGAAAGGCCGGTTATATTCACGGGATTGCCAGGGCTGCCGCTACCGGTAGTATGAATTTTGCTGAACTTTCCTCATTGCGGGATGAGGTGATCATCAGGCAGCTTGCTTCTCTACATGGCGTAGGCGTTTGGAGTGCTGAAATGCTGTTGATTTTTTCCCTGGGCCGGCCTGATGTGGTAAGCTACGGCGATTTAGCTATCCGCCGGGGAATGATGAAGTTGTATGGTTTAAAGGAACTTCCTAAGGAGACTTTTGTCAGATACAAAAAGCGCTACTCACCATACGGTTCGGTTGCCTCGCTGTATCTTTGGGAAGTTTCGGCCGAACAGTTTAATTTGTAAATTGTTTGCACAGCTTTACGCATCTATATTTTGAAGCTTATATAATGCGTTATCAGAACGGAGGTTGAAAAATGAGTCAAAGAAGATGTCCGGTACCTCAACCCAGCCGGGAGCTACGGTGGCCGGTAGCAATATGCGCTTGACGCAGGGTGATCTCCGTGAGGTTCACTGGCACATAGGCGCTGAAGGGATATATGCTTTCCCGAACATATAGAACACTGAAGTGCCTCGCAGTTTGTAGGTGTGCTGCGAGGCAACTTTATGATCATAAGCCTTCGGCTTTTGTCAGAAGGAACAAACTTGGCCTGACCTAGCCGTTTCGTGCCGGAAAGACCTGATCCGGTCAGAAAAGACTGTTCGGGGTGAAACTTGGCTGGCTATTTTGGCCCGAGACTGACGGTTTTAGAGTAGGCCTTTTAGCGGTGAATTTAGTCCTAAATAATTTTTGGTGGAATATAATCAATCGTAACATAATTCATGATGGGAGGTGAAAAGAATATGGTCAAACGCTGTCTGACCAGTAATCAAGGGGCGCCCATCGTTGATGACCAGCATTCGCTAACCGTAGGTGAGCGGGGGCCAATTCTCCTTACAGATACCGTTTATCTTGAGAAGCTCGCCCAGTTCGACCGGGAAAGAATTCCGGAAAGAGCGTTTCACGCAAAGGGAGCCGGAGCCTATGGTTACTTTGTTCCCTATAAATCATTTGCTTCTTTGACCAAGGCCTGCTTCCTTCAGGATACTGAAAAAGCGACGCCAGTTTTTGCCAGATTTTCGATAGCCGGTGGATCGCTGGGCGGTGCTGACACGGTACGTGATGTCCGCGGTTTTGCCGTGAAATTTTATACGGAAGAAGGTAATTATGATCTTATCTGCAACCATATTCCGGTATTCCCGCTAAGAGATCCGCTGCAATTCACGGACTTTGTTCATGCCATTAAGCCGGACCCTATCGCCAATATCCGGGGCGGGCCGGTGGCGGCCAGCCGTTTCTGGGATTTCATGTCTTTAAGGCCGGAGTCGATGAACTTTCTTTTGTATTTATTCTCAGACCTTGGAACTGTTAAAAGCTATAGGACCATCCAGGGGTTTGGCGTCAATACATACAAATGGGTCAATCTGTGCGGTGAAGAGGTGTATATCAGGTATTACTGGGAACCCTGCGCAGGTGTCGAATGCATCGACAGTAAGACAGCAGCTCAGCTTGCCGGCACGGATCCCGACGTGGCGAGCAGAGATTTGTTTGATACCATTGCCGCCGGGGATTGTGTTGAATTTGAAATGCGGATACAGGCAATAGAAGCTGAGCTTGAATGCGAGCAGCCGTTTGATATTCTGGACCCTACTCATATTTGGCCGGAGCACATGTATCCCTTAATTCCGGTAGGCAGAATGGTGTTGAATAAAAATCCCGAGAATTTTTTTGCCGAAGTCGAACAGTCGGCTTTTTCGCCGGCAGCTATTGTTCCGGGAATTACTTTTTCCAATGACCGAATATTGCAAGGGCGCATTTTCCCTTATGGTGACACCCAGCGATATCGTATAGGAACCAACTTTTTGGAACTCCCGGTGAATATGCCGAGAAATCCGGTTGACAACAAAATACAGGACGGACCCATGCGAAGCAGGTACAGTACAGATATTGCCAATTATTTGCCTAATACCTTAAGCTGTGGCGCGCCGGCGGAGGCGCCTGAGAAAGGAAATCCCCCGCAAGAATGTATTTCAGGATGTGTGGGCCGGCAGGAACCGGCCGGCGATGATTATTACCAGCCCGGGTATAAATATCGCAATATGCTGAGTGGAGAAAAAGAACATTTGGTGTCAAATATCATTGAAAGCTTGAGTCAGGCTTATGAGCCAATCCAAAGAAGAATGATCGAACATTTTATCCGAACCGATAACGAACTTGGCTGCAGAATTGCTCAGAGCTTAAATTTAATTCCATAAACCGCTTGCTAATCAATGTAAAATCCCTTGAAGCTTGTTACGGAAAACTTCAGGGGATTTTTACGTCCCTTGACTGCCGGAGACGGATTAAGTCATTTTTCTGTTTTGCCAATACTGAAAATCATTGTCTGGCGGGAATCGGTGCAGACGTATCGTTTAAACGCAGAAGCTAATTTGCAGAAACCGGCTTGAGACCACTTGCCTCTTTTATTTTACCGGCCGGAATAATGGGCTTTATTGCTGCCTCTTCAGTGATATATAGCGCAAGAGCGTCATTCATGGAGTATATGTTCTGATAGTTTGGCACCCGCTCTAGTTTCTGTTTAACTGCAGAGGAATATAGAAAAATGATGTAAAAACAACCCCGGCGATTCCGAATGCGTTATTTAGTCATTGGCGCCAGTTCACCAGAGGAATCTTACTGCAGATGCTTGACGACATGTAGGTAGAGATAATATAATTAGAATTGTGTATATACACCAAATTATTGTTCGCATTATAGAAGGTGGCTGTTATGAAGCGCATTAAAGAGGTTTATCCGAAACATCCCAGCCCGTGCAATTGTATGAATATACGCAGGGCTGCTCATGCGGTAACCCAATTTTACGATGATGTACTGGCTCCAAGCGGACTGACTACGGCTCAGTTGGGATTACTGCGGCATCTTGAAGTGACGGAACATATTACTATGAGTGAATTGGCCCGAATCATGCGTATTGACCGGACTACCCTAAGTCGGAATATGAAACCTTTAACCGATGCCGAACTGATCAATGTTAAACCGGGTAAAGATTCGCGGACCCGGGAGATCATGCTGACGCAAAATGGTAAAGCTGCGATGTTAAGCGGCTGGATGCTCTGGAAAGAGGCGCAAAAGTCCATAGAAGAGTATATGGGGGAAGCGGATTTGGTGAAACTTACACAACTGCTGTCAAAGTTAGAAGCGCTTGTCCCTTAAGCCAGACGTTATTTGATTGTAAAACATATAGGACTAAGCAGCAGCGGAAGCAGTCTCATATATGTGTATATACACGTATGCGAGACTGTAACACCAGGGTAGAACGTACTCAAGAAAGCGTTTGGGGGACAGCAGACTTGGCGATAGTAACAAAAAATGTATTAACAGAAAGGGTGTTAGAATATGAACTCTTTAGCATTTCAAATCAAGAGCGCGGCACTGGAAGCGGGGTATGAAAAATGCGGCATTATTAAAATAGCGGCTATGGCCGGTTATGAAGAAAAACTGAACGAGCGAATGGAATATCTGCCGCAAACCAGACCCTTCTACGAACGTTTTAGAGGCTTTGCTCATTTGCAAGACGTCTATCCCTGGGCGAAATCCATTGTTATTTGCGTGGAGCAATATGGAAAATACCAGGTGCCGGATCATCTGCAAGGGTTAGTCGGCAAAGCCTACTTATTTGACAGCAGAATAGATGAGCACGCCGCCGGATACCAGGCTAGCTTGCAATTTGAAGCAGCTATGCAGAAGATGGGGCTTAAAACGGAAACAAAGCGAAAATTCGGCATTACGGGGGTTCGCTGGGCCGCAGTAAAAGCCGGGCTTGGCATAGTCCGCAGGAATAATTTTTTTTATACCGAATCCGGCTCGTGGGTCCATTTAGAAGCCTGGTTGATTGATCAGGAGCTGGAATTGATCGATACACCAACGGTAAGGGCCTGCCCTGAGCATTGTAACCGGTGCGTCAAAGCCTGCCCTACCGCTTCGTTATCAAAACCGTATACGATGAACCCGTTAGCCTGCATTTCTTTTCTTACCACCTTTGGCGGACGGGACCTGCCACGGGAAACGTATAATGCTCAAATAGGGGGCTGGATTTATGGGTGCGATGCTTGCCAGGATGTTTGTCCGATGAATAAAAACCGCTGGGAAGCAAAGGAGGAATTCCCTTTCTTAGCGGAAATAAGCGAGCATATTTCCCTGGGAAAAATCCTTAGCATGGATTATGAGCTTCTTCAGCAAATACTGCCGGCCAAGTTTTTTTATATCACAAAAGACGATGTCTGGAAGTGGAAAGTCAATGTGATTAACGCAATGGTAAACGAATATCAGGAAAAGTATAAAGAGGCTATTTACGCTGCATGTAACGACAGTCACGCCAAGGTAAGGGAAATGGCGGAGTGGGCCGTTAAAAAACTAAAGCTGCCTTGTTATGCTTCAAACAGGTGAGGATATTAAAATGACCGGAAAGCGCAGGGCGCTCCCGGTCATTTCTCATAGTTTATTCGTGTTCCGGCTCCTGATCGACAGGGATTGTATTTTCCGTAGCACCGAGGACCGGGAAATTCCAGCCGTATTTGATGCAGCACAGGCGAAGCCCGGTGGTAATCAGAAAGCTGAGATATAGGGGCAGCGGGCCGTCAAGATACATCTGGGAATAGTAAAAGGTCATGGCTCCCATGATGGTGGTGATGGCATATACTTCCTGGCGGAATACATAGGGAATTTCCTTCACAATCACATCACGGATAACGCTGCCGCCGATGCCGGTAATGACCGAAATGGTAGTAACAATAAATAAAGAGTCCAGATTGTGCTGCAGCGCCAGCTTGGCGCTAGTGGCGGTAAAGGCGCCCAAGCCGATAGCGTCAAATACCTGGATGGTATTTTTATATTGCTCCAGCCAGCGGTAGGTAAAAAATACAATCAAAGTGACTAGCGAACTGATAATAAAAAAGGTAGGGTCCCGGAAGGTTAACGGTGGTGTATTGCCGATGACAACGTCCCGCAGTATCCCGCCGCCAATGGCGGTGGTAATAGCCAGCACCAGTACGCCGAAGACATCCAGCCTTTTTTGTATTCCCGTTAGGGCACCGGAAACGGCAAAAGCCACGATGCCCATAATTTCAAATATAGTCCAAGCGGTTACCAATGTTTCTTCCTCTTTTCATGCCTGTAATATGCCCAGTTCCTTGCGTCGCCTGCATACACAGATTATCTTACAGTCTTTTTCGTCCCATTTGGTTGTCGGCGTCTTACCTTGGTCCAATATATGCGGCTACCGCCGTCTTGTGAGAGTGAAAAAGTCTATACAAGTTTATCCTATGCTTTCAAGCAACACAAAGTGCTAGTGGTCTGTCTACTCCAACCGGCGCGTATCCTTCGCCTCGGCTGGCGAAAAAATCCCCATGATTCTTGTACGCTTTCAAGCAGTCAAACCATTAGTTATTTTAACACAAATGCAAGCTGTGTGCTGCAAAAAAAAGAAAAAATGCCATTGCGGCATTTTCCTGATTCAGGGGAGATGGTGCTGTTGATTTCACCATGAAAGCGGGCTAAGGAAAAAGATAATGCAGGCTTTGTTCTTGGCAGCCCCTTTGGGAAGTGGGAGACTGCAGATTATCGAGCATCTGCAGCCTTTCCAGTAAGCGGCCATATTGCTGCAATAGTTGGGGATCCTGCACTTTATTTCCCGACATATAGTAATCAACAGAACCGGTACCCTGCTGGAACTTGTTTGCTTTTTGCAAGGTCCGGGCGAGGTTTTCGGCTGTGCCCTTACCGCCGTCAATGATATCCACTTCGGGGGCAAAGATCGTTTTCATGGTGTCTTTATAGAAAGGGAAATGAGTACAGCCAAGAACAACCGTGCCATACTCTTCCAGCTTGTAGGGGGCTAATTGCGTCGTAAGATAGGGGCGCACCACGGTTTCATTAAATTCAAACCGTTCGGCAAATTCCACCAAACCGGGCAGAGCCAGTCCGTCGACGATATGATCCTCGTCAAGCCTGGCGACCAGATTATTGAATTTTTCCTCCCGCAGGGTGAGGCGGGTCGTAAAGACCAGGACCCGACGGCCTTGTTCCTGACTTCTTAAGATAGCAGGCTTAACGGCCGGTTCAATACCGATGATGGGAAAATCATACTTTTCACGCAGCTCTTTAGCGGCAATGCTGGTAGCCGTATTGCAAGCGATAACCAGGGCCTTAATGCCCTGTCGCACTAAAAAATCCACCGCTTCAAATACATATTTTTTTACGTCTGTTTTTGATTTTTCGCCGTAGGGCACGTGTTGCGTATCGGCATAATATATGTAATCTTCCCTGGGCAGTAAGCGCAAGGCATGATACAGCACGGTCATACCGCCTATGCCAGAATCAAAAAAGCCTATCTTCATATGTGTTTACCTCACTTGTTTATTCTAGGTATGCTTTCAAACCAACAGGTTGATCCCCTAGCAGGAGATTTTTGCGCCAGATAATTTTTAGGCAATAGTAGTTCCTATTCCTGAAATTTTTAATGAGATATGGTACAAAAATCGCCGGCAGTGAACAACCTTTTTTAAGGTGATTTTGCGCAATCTTATTTATATTATACCCTTCCAGCCTTTACCTGTCCAAATACAAAGACTATTATCATTATAACCAACAACGGTGGTGGATACAATATTTCCCAATGATTTATCAGTATCTTATCAGCCTTATACCAGTGAATACTGGCAGTCCATTTTCCGCAATGCCAGTTGTCGTCAGTTGGCATATTTACGGTATGCTTCTTTTCTTCGCCTGGTGTTCAAAAAATAGTCTTACCATGATCCTGCCCTATTAAGACTGACGCGCACTGGCAGGAAAGCGCGGAAGCGCAGGCGAATAGTTTTACTATATTTGCGTCAAATGTACGGGAAGGTGGCAAGGGGTATGAAAAAGAGCGGTTCCGGCATTGCCTATATTCAGCCGTTTGTCCAGGAATATGCTGAGACTATCACCGACGTTTTAGAGATAGCCGTTACGATTATTGACGATCAGGGTGTCAGGATTGGCGGAACGGGTCTGCACGCCGCGAGCATTGGTCAACCGATTCCTGACGGAGCTTTTTTTCGTGAAGTACTGGCTACCGGCGAACCCGGTTTTATTCCCGGCACCGGTGACAATAGCGCCTGTAAAAACTGTACCACTGCTTTTTGCTGCCAGGAGCTTGCCACTATGGGTTTTCCGATCAAAAAGCACGGTCAGACCGTTGGGGTGATCGGCGTGATCGCCTTTACGGCCGGACAGCGGGATCGCTTAACGCGCAATTCGGCTAAATTTTTCGTTTTTCTGGGCCATATGAGCAGTCTGCTGGAAAGCAAGTTGTTTATGCTGGATGACCAATGGCGGCTGCAGCATCAGGTACAGGAAGTGTTGGAAACAATAAATGGGAAGTATGTGTTCGGAGGGTTGCTGGGCCGCGATGCGACTTTCGTGCAATTGCTGCAGAAGGCGCAGCAGGTGGCCATCAGCAATGCGACCGTTCTCATCCGGGGAGAAAGCGGCACCGGGAAGGAATTGCTGGCCAAGGCCATTCACGCGGAAAGCGGACGTAAGGACCAACCCTTTGTTGTAGTGAACTGCCCTTCCATACCGGAAAATTTATTCGAAAGTGAACTGTTCGGCTATGAGGCGGGTTCCTTTACCGGCGCCAGCAAAGGCGGCAAAAAAGGAAAGTTTGAGCTGGCGGATAAAGGTACGTTGTTTTTGGATGAAATCGGTGATTTGCCGCTGGCGTTGCAGCCAAAACTGCTGCGGGCTATTCAGGAGCGCTCGATTGAACGTATTGGCAGCACACAGCCGCTACCTGTCGATGTACGGATTATTGCCGCAACCAATCGGAATTTGGAAAAGATGATGCAAGAAGGCGGCTTTCGTGAAGATTTTTATTATCGCCTGAATGTTATTCCGCTGACGATTCCGCCCTTGCGCTCAAGACCGGCTGATATACCACTCTATCTTGACCATTTTTTGGAGAACTTTGCCCGGAAGCTGAACCGGGGTAACCTGCGGATTGAAGAAAGCCTGCGTCGCTGGCTGGTAAACTATCCGTGGCCCGGCAATATCCGCCAACTGGAACATGCCCTGGAATATATGGTAACTATGGCACGGGGAGAAATTCTGGCCTTACGGGAATTGCCGGCCAATTTGCTGGCTGATCAGGGTGAGCGCGGTTTTTCCGGTAGCTTGGAGGAACAACTGGCAGAATACGAAAAACAACTGCTCAGGACTTATGTTGCACCGGGAGCTAGCCTGGCGGTTAAGAAAAAGGCGGCGGAGCAGCTAAAGATCAGTCTGGCTACTCTATATCGGAAATTAGATAAGTATCAGCTTCATTAGACTTGCGATTTCTCGATAGTGAGAAATTATTCTCACTATTACAAACAGCCATTAAAGGGCTTCATATATAGCGTTATTCAGACCGGTTTTCGCAGATTTGCGAAAATCGGTTAATTTTTTTATCCAACGAGCCTGGACTGACTGTTTACTGATTGAAGTATTACCCGGGAAATAAAGGGTTCGACAAATTAGTAACTGTTTTTGTGAAATATGGCATGCTTTTTGCTTGTGAAAAGGGGAAATGATGCTTTGATTTTGATAAAGGAGTGGAAACATTTTATGAATAAAGGCAGGATATTATTTGAAAATTATCTTGAAATATTAAAGGAGGAACTGGTGCCGGCTTTGGGGTGCACCGAACCGATTGCCATTGCTTATGCCGCCGCCAAAGCCAGGGAGGTTCTGGGGACTTTCCCGGAAAAAGCCGTGCTGGAATGCAGCGGCAATATTGTGAAAAATGTCAAAAGCGTGGTCATACCAAATACCGGCGGACTTATGGGAATCCGGGCGGCTATGCTGGCCGGGCTGGTGGGCGGCAAAGCCGCCGAACGTCTGGAGGTGCTGGCTCATATGACACCGGTCGATAGGGCAGAGGTTAAACAATTGGAGAAAAACCAATTTGGCGACATCAGGCTGCTGAATACAGACGTCAACCTGCACCTTATTTTGCGTTTGTCGGCCGGACCGGATACCGTTACCGTGGAATTAAAGAATACGCACACTCATATATGCCGGATCGAAAAGAACGGACAACTCTTGCAGCAGGAAACGACGGAATCCCATACGAATGAAGGGGTAATGACCGACCGCTCCCTGCTCACCGTGCGGGGAATTTACCGGTTTGCCAGCAAGGTGCCGCTGGAGTGGGTAAGAGAGATCCTTACCAGGCAGGTTACCTGCAACATGGCTCTGGCCGAAGCGGGGCTGTGCGGGGCTTATGGGGTGAGAATCGGTCGTACCTTACTGGAAAGCGGACAGGGCGAGCAGGTGCTGCGTAAGATAAAGGCTTATGCGGCCGCCGCTTCGGAGGCAAGAATGGGAGGCTGCATGCTGCCTGTGGTCACCAATTCCGGCAGCGGTAATCAATCGATTGCCAGTACCGTTCCGGTCATTGTGTATGCCAGCGAACAGCAACTGCCGGAAGAAAGGCTGTATCGTGGTCTGGTATTTTCCAATTTGTTGACCATTCACCAAAAGACCTCCATCGGCCGTTTGTCCGCTTTTTGCGGTGCCGTCAGCGCAGCTTGTTCCAGCGGTGCCGCAATTACCTATTTGGGAGGAGGCAATTTGCGACAAATCAATCAGACCATTCACAATATGCTGGCTAATGTACCGGGGATTGTCTGTGACGGCGCAAAACCGTCGTGTGCGGCCAAGATAGCTTCCTGCCTGGATGCTGCCTATATGGCGCATTTGCTGGCCCGGCAGGGCAGCCAATATCAGGCCGGTCAGGGAATTATCAAGCATGATGTGGAAGAAACCATTGCTGCTGTGGGGCGGCTGGCTTCACGCGGTATGCGGGCGACCGATGCGGAGATTCTCCAAATCATGCTGGAATAGGGAGTGACAGGCAGGCGCATAAGATTTTTGCCGGTGAAAAAAATAAACTCGATTTCGAGCTTTTTATCCGAATTTCGACAATGCAGTGCGGTATAATGGAAGTAAATAGCGGATTAGTGAGGAATCATGACATGTCCAGGTTCATTCGGTATACCGACAGTGCGGTAGAGCAATTTTATTTAAAGGAGGACGTAGCAAATACGAGAACCGGAATTACGGTTACTATTTGTTTCTGCCTCCTGTTTGTCATCAATGATTATGTTTTTTTAGGGACAGGCTTGCCGTTTTATCAGTCTGTTTTGGTCCGTCTGATTTTTACGTCATTGTCGGCGGGCTGTCTGTTTTTTTTGCGGCGGGTAAAATCCTATCAGCAGCATGAGCGCTTGATGTATGGTTGGTCTGCCCTGCTGATTTTGCAGCTTGCCTACGTGAATTTGACCAGGCAAGCCGACAACATCAATTTTACTTATCTGGACCCTTTGATTGTTCTTTTAATATTGATCTATTTCCCGGGAGCGGTAGGGAAAAAGGCTGTCTTGGCCGGCTGTCAGGTCATCATTGATTTGGCTATCGCAGCCTTTTTAAGAAATTTTCCGTATACTTTGTCCTGGGAAGTTATCACTTTTGCTTATGTGCTTTCGTTCACCTTAGGTCTTGTTATTGCGGTAAAGCTTTGTGCCTTTCGGCATGAACATTATTATGCGCTGGTAAAAGAACAAAACCTGCGTCTGGAGCTGGAGAAATCAGCTTATACCGACTGTCTGACAGGCGCTTTCAACCGGCGCAAGTTTTTTCAGTTAGGTGAAGAATTATTCAACCGGTTTCAGAAGAATCAAGAGGTTTTTGCGTTGATTATGCTGGATTTGGACTTTTTTAAGAATTTGAATGATAAATTCGGCCATGCCGCCGGCGACGCTTTTTTATTGTCCTTTTCCAAGCTGATACTACAGCATACGCGGGCTGGCGATATCATGGGCAGACTGGGTGGCGAAGAGTTTGCGCTGATATTGCCTGTCACCTGTCTGGATTATGCTAATGAGGTTGCGGAGAAGATCCGTTATGCCTGTGAGCAAAACAAAGCTTTTTTTAATAAACGGGTGCTGCAAACTACCGTGAGCATCGGTGTAACCCAGGTTTGTGATAAAGACCGGTCCTTTGCCGAGGCATTAAACCGGGCGGATGAAGCACTCTATCAGGCCAAACGCTGGGGCCGCAATCAAGTGTACTTAAGCGAAGCCTGAGATGCAGCCGGGCATGTCGGGATTCTTTCAATATTTTACAGGACGACAGGAAAATGCTCCGTTACCTAGAATATCTAACATGTTCTGTGTCAGATAAAAAACAGGACGCGGCAAGAAATTTTTACATAAGGAGCGTCATATTGTGCGTAAATATTTTTATCCGGTTATCGTACTGACTGTGCTATTGGCTTTTATGGCGGGAAGCCCCGTTGGCTACGCGGCGGACGCCAAGCTGGAGCTGGACTGGGATTATTTAACCCCCATGAGAGCAAACCGCGATCTGGATACGGTGTCGCTGCATATCCTGCAAAAGATTTCGGAGAAGGGTAGCCGGTCGGTCTACCGGGGCATTACCATCACCCGTCCCAAGGGGAGCATAGACTATATGCGGCAGGATCAGGACAGCACCGCAACCGGTATCGGGCCTGTCTATCTGATGCGCAGCGAGCGGGAGCTTTCCGGCAAGTTAGCGGCAGCATTTGATGTAAGCGGTGGTTTTATCGTGTATGATAAAATCTTTCCGGCCGGCGGGCGGTACTATAACTTTATGTGGCGGGCAGGCCCGCAGTTTGTGTATAAGTTTAACGGGGATACCTCGCTAAATGTTGGCTACATGTTCATGCATGTTTCCAACGGCGGTTATCACGATCATAATCCCTCGTACAATGCGCATGGCGTATCCCTGGGGGTAACCAGCAAGTTTTAAAAACAAACAGAACCGACCGGAAAGCTGATCAACGATAAACATTGGCCGGTTCCATCACTCAGGATATCCTGAAAAGGGCTAAGGGAAAGTAAGAAATAAAGAAATTGCCGGCTGTGATCACTTTTGTGATCACAGCCGGCAATTTTTATTTGGACAATGTTTATTCACTACATAAGAAAGCACGATTTTATCGTGTTTTCAGGCAGTTTTTGGCAAAAAGGAAGAGAAAGTCCGATTTAAGCGACAGAAAGTCCAGAATGCCTGTAAAATCTTTCCTTATCGTGCTTTTGTTTAATTGATAGGGCCGAAGGAGAAGCGTATAATCAGTGGTAAGTGGGCAATATAGGTTTCGTAACAGCGATGTTGCTTTGTAGTGCTGCAGAATTTCTGGATATTTGAACTGCCTGTTTTTAGTGCTTGGGGTTTAATATTTTGGAGATACATGGGGTGATTGGGTTGTTAAAGAAAATGGCACTGAAACTTTTGCTGAAGACCTGGAAAAAGGGCGGATTTTCCGTTGTATTCTGGGATGGAGAGGAAGAGTCCTATGGCGGTGAACCGCCGTCCTTTAAGGTGATTTTTCATAAAGAGCCGCCCATAAAGTTCAATACGGAGGATATGGTGCTGGCCCTGGGAGAAGCCTATATGGACGGGCTGATCGATTTGGAGGGCTCGATGGATGAAATCATTCGCATCGTCATGATGAACACCCAGCCTCAGCCACTGGAACGACAGGGGGCGTTGAACTCCGGCGCCGTGGATTGTAAGGTGCAGCAGGAGCATATTGAGCACCATTATGATTTGGGCAATGATTTCTTTTCCCTCTGGCTGGATGAAACGATGAGCTATTCCTGCGCCTATTTTAAAGAACCGGGGGATTCGCTGCAGCAGGCTCAGCTACAGAAAATTGATCATATATTGAAAAAACTGAACCTCAAACCGGGAGAGCGGCTGCTGGATATTGGCAGCGGCTGGGGCTGGCTGATTATCCGGGCTGCCCAGCAATATCAGGTAAAGGCCACCGGTATTACCCTAAGTACCGAGCAATATGAAGGCACTAAGCGGCGGATTGCCGAGTTGGGGCTGGAAGATCAGGTCCGGGTCGAGCTGCGGCATTACCTGGAGGTCGACCCGCAAAAAGAACAGTTTGATAAAATTGTCAGTGTCGGCATGTTTGAGCATGTGGGAAGAGCGAATTTAGGACGCTATATGCAACAGGTACATAACTTGCTGGTTCCCGGCGGTCTATCTTTGCTGCATTCTATTACAGGTATGTTTGAGGAAGTGACCAATCCCTGGATTGCTAAGTATATCTTCCCGGGCGGGTATGTCCCATCGCTGCGGGAGACGGTGTGGCTGCTGCCGGAATATGATTTTCATCTGCTGCAGTTGGAAAGCCTGCGGCTGCATTATGCCATGACCCTGGATCGCTGGTATGAAAACTTCGCGCAGAAAAAGGATCTTATCAGGCAAAAATTTGATGAACGGTTTATCCGTATGTGGGAGCTATATTTGAGAGGCTGTGCCTCCGCGTTCCGGGTGTCTGGGCTGGATATCCACCAATTGCTATTTTCCAAGGGAATTAATAACGAGACTCCGCTGACCTATGAACATGTTTATGCTAAATAAACCGTGGTTCGCGCTTTGCCGCGAAACCCTAAACATCCCGGAGGGATTTCCCTGCGGGATGTTTTTATGCCGGTGCCGGTTCCGGCCGTAAAAATGTACTCAAGTGTTTACTGGCGTTATTTACGGCGCTTTGCGCGGTCTGTTACAATAGGGGAAAGAAGACTATACGGCGGCAGCCGGCTTAATAAACGGGAGGGAACTATGACAAAAGGGCAGAACAATCCGGGAGTGCCGATTAAAGCGGTTATTTTTGATTTGGACGGAACCTTGATTGACAGTGAACCTAACTATTATGAGAGCGATAAGAAATTGTTAAAGGAATATAATATTGATTTTACCGAAGAAATGGGTCTTAAATATGTCGGTATCAGTTCGTTGGATATGATAAAAGACATTAAGCAGAGTTTTCAAATTGCCGAATCTCTGGAAAGCTTGATGGAAAAGAAAAACCGTTACTATCTGGATATCGCCAGGGAGAATACCAAAGTCTTTCCGGAAATGTTTTCCTTCTTGCGGCTTTTGCAGGCTCAAAATGTGCCGATGGCCATTGCCTCCGGTTCTTCTGTAGAGGTTATTGAGTTACTGGCTTCACTTACCGGCATTGCTTCTTATTTTCAATTGTTTGTTTCGGCCGAGGAAGTGCCGAAGGGAAAACCGGCTCCCGATATTTTCCTGGAAACGGCCAGACGGCTTGGGGTGCCGCCGGAAAATTGCCTGGTGCTGGAAGATTCGCAGTATGGCGTGGAGTCGGCTAAACAGGCCGGGATGTATTGTATTTCTTTCCCTTTCCCACCGGTACAGCCGCTGCCCGCCAGTTTTCAAAAGGCCGATGTATTGTATAAAAAGGGAATGGCAGAGTTTTCGGCAGAGCATGCCTTTGCCTGGGTAGAAAAAATGCTGGGTAAACAAGCCGAATTTCTATAAGGGCAAAATGGCAAACGCCCGGCGCAGGCGCACAATCAGTTCGTCTTAAGCCGGGCATGAAACTGCCGTAAAGACAGCAGGGCTGTGATGACAAGGGGATACAGGATCGCCCAACCGGAGAATAAAAAGACTATGGCGGATACAAATGCGCTAAACCAAGCCAACAGTTTGGCTGCTTTTTCGGAAAGAATGCGGGCTGAGGCCAGCATGCTAAGCAGGTATACGATAAGAAAATTAGCGCAGGGCAGATTGATCAGTGCTTTCAGGTCCCAGGACAGTACGTAGCTTAGCGACAATATAAATAAATAGAGCGGGGCAAAGGCCAGCAGTGCGATATGGGGCGTTTGAAATTTGGTATGCAATTGGCCGAAGCAGGGCGGGAAATGTCCGTCCCTGGCCTGGGCATATACCAGCCGGGAGAAGCCGGCGATAAAGGTCTGAACAGGACAATAGCAGGCAATAAAACCTAAAATGGCTACCACTGTTCCGGCCATGTTTCCCCACCGGTAGGAAATCAGGGTAACCATGGCGGTGAGCGGTGTCTGGGAATGATACACATTGCTGCCAATCGTGACAAAGGCCACGGCAAGATATAACAGGTTAACAAGAATAACCGAGATGCCCAGGCTGATAGGAATATCTTTGGTTGGGTTTTTAAATTCCTCCGCTAGATTTCCGATCATTTCCCAGCCGATAAAAGCAAAAAAGATTAATGACATAGCTTGACCGACGGCTGTCCAGCCATGGGGAAGCAAAGGAAGAAAGGCCGAACCCTTAACGACGGGCAGGGCAGACAAAACAGCAAAAGTGAGAATAAGCAGGATCACTGATACCACGCCTAACTGGGTACGGCCGGACAGCTCGATACCCCGGTAATTCAGGGTAATGGCCAGTAGCAGCATACCGGCCGCTGCTGCGTGAATACCTGCCTCTGACCAGCCGAAGACGCTAGCCAGGTAATGGGCGCCGATCAAAGCCGTAACGGGCATGCCAAAGGGCATAGCAGTCAGCATGAGCAAGCCGGTAAGGCGGCTGGCAAAATCACCAAACCCTTGCCGGACATAGGTTGCCATACCTCCCGAATCAGGAAAGCGGGAGGACATCAGACTAATAACGATAACCATGGGCAGCGATAGCAGCCCCATGAGCAGCCAGCTGATGAGTGAGGCCGGGCCGGCCAGGGTCGCCGTGATGGACGGCAGAACCAGGATACCGGCGCCGAGAACGGCACCGACCGTTAAGGCCGAACCTTGCAGCCAGGTAATGCTTTTTTTTAGTTTTATTTGCGGTTGCATAGAGGGAGCTCCCTTGCATAAGAATTGGATTGCAACAGAATTTCCTATATCGTATCATAAAAGTAAGGTTATGATAAATCGATTGTTTAAAAGATAATAATCGAAAAAAACGATGGAAGTGATAATGTGGACAGCAAACATCTGGTCACCTTTATAACTGTTGCCCGTCTGTTGCATTTCGGTGAGACCGCCCGGACTCTAAACTACTCTCAATCGACCATATCCGAGCATATCCAGAGTCTGGAAGCATACCTGAATGTGAAGCTGTTTGAACGTATCGGACGGAAAGTATTTTTGACCGACCGGGGAAAATTTTTTTTACCTTTTGCCGAACGTATGGTGCGGGAAGCCGAGGCGGCAAGGCAGGCTTTTTCTGAGGATACGGTGTTTGCCGGTTCTATCGTGGTAGGAGCCGCTGAGACGCTTTGCGCTTTTTGGCTGCCGCCCTTGCTGAAACGGTACAGAACCTTGTATCCGCAGGTGCAGGTCAACCTGAGAGTAGGCAATTGCGTTGATTTTCCCCAGTGGTTGCAGCAAAATAGCATTGATGTGGCCTTTAGCCTGCAGGATGAAGCCGGACAACCTCAACTGCGGCAAAAGAATCTGTTCAAAGGAAGGACGGTGCTGGTTGCGGCGCCGCAGCATGAACTGGCCACAGGGAAGACGTTAACAGTTTGTCAGTTGAACGGTCAAACTTTTTTACTGCCCGAAGGGTATTGTGGTTATCCGTTAGATTTGAAGCGCTTCTTGGAAAAAGAACGGGTTGAGGCGAACACCATTTTGGAATTTGGCAGTCTGGAATCCATTAAGCAATGCGTTAAATATGAACTGGGGATTTCGCTGCTGCCGGAAATTGTCGTACGGGAAGAGCTGCAGCGTGGCGAACTGGCAGTCTTGCCTGTGGCGGGGCTTGACATTTCGATTCAGGCGCAGATGCTGTTTCATCGTGATAAATGGATGTCGCCGCCGTTGCTGGCGCTGGAAAAGGTAATTCTGGCTGACGAGGGCAGGGCGGCTGAAGCGGGGTAACCGGATTTCGGGGCGGTTTTTCACATTTTGGCGGAAAAGGCATGGGTTATAGGTTGTTGGATAAAATAACAGAATAGAAACATATTTTTATTTAAAGGGTTATAGCCGGGAATGGTTAATTACAGTGTAGGAGACAGATTTGCCCATCGTGTGCTTTTGTTTAGTTGCCTAGTGCTTTACTAGGGTTTAACCGACGGTTGTTGTTGTTAAGGGACTAAAATAAAGTGAGGGGAACGACATGGAAAGCTGTTTAGTAAAAGCTCTGGAATTACGGTATCAACCGGTGGCGGTATTGCTGCGGGACGAAAAACCGGCTGGCGCGCTGCAGGGGAAGGAAGGGCAATGGAGCTGTATCATTCCGCTGTTTATCGCGGCTGCCAAGGGAAGGACCGCCGTTTTTGAACGCCAGACAACTGTCTGTCCGGGCGGTAAAGCCGGACTGGGTTTCGGGCAATTTCCCAATTATCCCGGTGGGATTGAGTATTTTTTATCTGTAGGCAAGGAAGGGCTTTTTGAAGGGGAAGGTTATCTCAAAACACCGGAACTAGGGCGGGATTTTGTGGAATGTTTGCCCATTACGGATCTTCCTTCTCCTTATGTGGTGTTTAAGCCGCTGTCCGAGGTAACTGCTGCCGAGGAGCCGCCGGTGTTGGTTGTTTTTTATGCCAATGTGGATCAACTGTCGGCGCTGGCCGTATTGGCCAACTATAGCCGGCCAGGAATGGAAAATGTTATGCTGCCCTTTGGTTCCGGCTGTCAGTCGGTTTTTCTCATACCTTACGGGGAAACGAAAAAGGACAATCCCCGGGCCGTAGTAGGCCTGATTGATATTACCGTACGTCCCATGGTAGAGCCGGATATGCTGTCCTTTGCCGTACCCTATGCCATGTTCCGGGAATTGGAGGACAATGTGCCCGACAGCTTTTTGAAAAAACCTGCGTGGCAAAAAGTACTGACGCGGCTGCAGCGGACTAGTACTTCGTCAATCTTAAAATAGCAGGGGGAATAACGAGGCTATTCTTGCAGCCCAAGATGGAGGAAGGGATGCGGAAAATAGACCGTTTGTATTCACTGGATTAAAGCTGACCAGGTACTACGCTGACAATTGAGTTTGATACATACTTATAATAACAATGCGGGAGAAGCTGGAGGAGAGACTATGTTTAGTGAGATGAGACGGAACGACAGAGCGATGCAGGAGGCGGATACCCGGCAATTGCTGGAGACGGCCCAAGTGGGAACACTGGCCACCGTGAGTGAGGACCATACTCCTTATGCGGTACCCATGAGCTTTGCTTATGTACCGGGAGTAATTTATTTTCACTGTGCCCCGGAGGGAAAGAAACTGAACAATCTGCGGCATAATGCCAGCGTCTGTTTTACCGTGGCTGATGCTGTGGAGCTGCTGCCGGCAGCTTTTTCCACCAAATATAAATCGGCTATTGTGTTTGGCCGGATGACGGTGATCGACGACCCTGAGGAAAAGCGGCTGGGACTGATTGCGCTGATCAAAAAATACAGCCCCGACTATTATGAGTCAGGGCTGCAATATATTGACCGGGCGCTGGCCAAAACGACCGTACTGAAACTAGAGATCAGCCATATGAGCGGCAAGGCCAGACAATAAGAGAACCTAGTACCTTGTCAATCCTAAAACTGTAGGCATAATGGCGAGGCTATTTTTCACGAGACAAGGCGGAGGAAGGAGGCATACCGTTAGTATGCCGACTGACGACAACGAAGGCTTGCGGAAAATAGGCTGTCAGTATTCACAGGATTAGGGTTGATTCCGCTGCAGGTCGCTTTTAACCGAATAGAAGAGTAAAAGGCTGCCGGTCAGGGCGGCGGCCATGCCGAGGAGCAGCATGGCTTGCACGCTGGCGTGATCCAGCAGCCAGCCGCCGGTCATGCTGCCGAACACGCTTCCCAGCGTGGTGGCTCCCACAATAAAGGTTTGACCTTTTACTTTGTCCTTGTCGTTCATTAGCTCGTTGACATAATAAATCGAGGCAGGCGTATAGAGGGCAAAGGAAAGTCCCTGAAAAAGCTGGGCAAAGTTGATCATCAGCACCGAGCTGGCCATTAGAAACAGCAGACTGCGTATGACATAGAAGAAACCGGCAACCTTTAGCAGTGTGCCGCTGGTATATTTGGTTACTAAAAGACCAAAGCCCAGCATGGCAGGTAATTCGCAAACGGCGGCTATGGTGAGTGACAGGCCGAAATCACTGTCTTGGCCGCCAATCTGCTTCATGATCTGCAGTAAATAAGTGTTGGTGATGGTGTGGAAAATAAAGAGGCAGGTTAAGGCTAGCAAGAATAGGGAAAAACGGTTATATGTTTTGGCAAAGCTGGCATAGCTACGGGCGGCCCCCCGGCTATCGGGAGAGTGAGGCAGATGTTTCTGCCTTTTTTGCGCTTCCGTTAAGGGAAAGGTTTGGACC
Source organism: Propionispora hippei DSM 15287 (assembly GCF_900141835.1). NCBI lineage: Bacteria > Bacillati > Bacillota > Negativicutes > Selenomonadales > Sporomusaceae > Propionispora > Propionispora hippei. Next base: position 45,828 of record NZ_FQZD01000011.1, read on the forward strand.
AGCAGGAGAAAAACCGTGAGTAGAGCAATATCGGCCAGGGGAAGAATATAGGGATTGGTTTTTGTGGTTACCAGTCCCAGCAATAACGACAGAAAGGCAAAGGATATCGAGCCGATGCCGCGGGTGAAGCCATAGTTGACCGGATGGCCTTCATTGATATACTCAAAGATAAAGGAATTCAGCAGAGGCTGTATTGTCAGCGTCAGGGTAACGGCGCCGCCATACAGGACGGCGCTCCAGACAAGATGGCCGGAAGAGAGCAGCAGGCCGGTCAGCAACGCCATATTGCCCAACGTTAGACAGGAAATAACCGCCTTTACAGAAAGCTTTCCTGTCCTGTCAAGCCAGGAACCGATAGTTGGCTGTAAAATGACCGATAAGATATTGGCAAGAGCCAGTAAAAAGCCAATTTGCTGGTTTTCAAATTCTTGCGACAGCAGAAAGACGGAGGCGAAGCTGTAAACAGAACAGAAGGACATCCAGTAAAGACCCTGCAAGCCCGCATATTTTATGGTTAATACTGTTGTGGCAGCAGATTTCATCGGTACACTCCCTTTTCGTCAGGCATGATCACTTTTCGATCATATAGAAGTATTTCGTCTCTTAAGAAAAGAAACCCTTTTAATCCAGGTATCCCGGCGATTGCTAGGACTATGTAGCAGCTGAAATAAACGCTGCAAAAACGGCTTGAATTGAGGTAGACACGTGATATTGGTAGATGCATACGGAAGAAAGTATGGAAAGCAATTTCTGGTAGCTGTGGCCTTTGTGACGTTAGAGGCGGTATGCGATCTTTTGCAGCCGACCATTATGTCCAGGATTATTGATGTCGGCGTAGCCGAAAAGAACTTAACCTATATCCTGCATATGGGGAGTGCTATGCTGGGCATTACGGCGCTCGGCGCTGTGTTCGCTTCGGCGCGCAATGTCATTTCCAGCCGGGTGTCGCAGCGGCTGGGGGCCGACTTGCGGCTGGAGCTTTATGAAAAGATTCATAGCCTGTCTTTTTCGGCCATCAATCAACTGGATAGGTCTTCGTTGCTCACCCGGCTGACCAATGATGTTGTACAGGTTCAGAACTTTGTTAACGGTCTGATGCGAATTTTTGTCAAGGCTCCCATACTTTGCATCGGCGGTATAATTATGGCCGTGAAATTGAATATGCATCTGTCCCTGGTTTTAGTAACCGTAGTTCCTCTTGTCGGGTTGTTGATCCTGCTTAATATGAAAGTGGGCTTCCCTCTGTTTGTCAAGGTACAGGCGGCCATCGACAGGATGAATGGTGTTCTCCGGGAGTATCTGTCAGGTGTCCGGGTGGTAAAAGCTTTTAACCGCTTCGATTATGAAGCCGATAAGTTTTCCCAGGTGAACCAAAACCTGCAAGGCAGCACGATTTTGGCCATGCGAGCCATGGCCCTGTTTAGTCCGGGCGTTTCCCTGACTTTAAATATAGGCATTGTGACCGTGCTTTGGCTGGGTTCTCAGGGGGTTAACAGTGGTCAAATGCAAGTGGGGCAGATTGTGGCGTTTATCAACTATATGACGCAGATTTTATTTTCCCTCATGATTATTTTTATGGTTTTTAATATGTTTGTCCGGGCCGAGGCCTCAGCCCGGCGGATTGAAGAAGTATTGGTCCAGCAGCCGGGTATGGCCTGGACCAGGGAGGGCAGCTCCGGTGAATCAGAGGAAGCCGTCCGGGGAACGGTTAGCTTTGAACATGTTTATTTTTCCTATGACCAAGCTTCGAATGACACCGTTCTCAAAAATATCAGCTTTGCTTGCCGACCGGGCGAGGTAGTCGGTATTATCGGTACAACCGGGGCGGGAAAGACCAGTTTGGTGAATCTGATTCCGCGCTTTTACGATGCTACTGCCGGTCTTGTGGCGGTTAACGGGGTCGATGTCCGCCAGGTCAAGCCGGCGGAGCTAAGGGAAAAGATAGCGATTGTGCCGCAGCAGACGGTATTGTTCACGGGTACCATTATGGATAATATCAGATGGGGCAAGGAAGAAGCCAGTGTAGCCGAAATCGAAGCGGCGGCCGTATTTGCCCAGGCCCATGAGTTTATCAGCCGCTTGCCGGAAGGATATCAAACTCAACTGGGGCAGGGCGGTGTGAATCTTTCAGGCGGACAAAAGCAGCGGGTGTCGTTGGCCCGGGCGTTGGTAAGAAAGCCGGAGATTTTAATCCTGGACGATTGCACCAGTGCGGTCGACGGCGAAACGGAAGGGAAAATAAACCAGGCTATAAGACAATACGCCCGCCAGGCTGCCTGCTTCCTGGTCGGGCAACGTATAACCTCAGTTATGGCGGCGGACAAAATTCTGGTCATGGATGACGGGCAGATCGTGGGAGCAGGCACGCACGAAGAATTGCTCAAAACCTGTCAGGTATACCAGGAAATATTCCAGTCGCAGATGGGGAGGGGGCTGAATCGGCATGCCGTCAGGAAATGATCGGAACAAGGCCGATACATCCCGCTACCAACCGCCGGCTTTCGGCCGGCTGGGCAAAAGGGTGAACGGTACTGTCCCGAAACCCAAAAGCTTTAAGGGGACGCTACAGCGATTATGGCTTTATCTTAAGCGGGAACAAGGCCAATTGCTTGTGCTCGTTATTTTTATTTTAATTGATGCAGCGCTGATGCTGGCCGGTCCGTATCTCATTGGTCTGGCGGTGGATACTATTTCGGCTGCCGGCGGGCAGATCGATTTTGACCGGCTGGGGCTGCTGCTGTGTGTATTACTGCTCACCTATGTAACGGATGGGGTGCTTTCGTTTGCTCAGAGCTGGTTAATGGCCGGCGTGGCGCAGCGCGCGGTGGGAGGCTTGCGCACGGCGCTGTTTGGTAAGCTGCAGCAGTTGCCTATTGCCTTTTTTGACGGGCATACCCATGGTGAACTGATGAGCCGGTTATCCAATGACCTGGACAATGTAAGCAGCGCCATAGCTCAGTCGCTGGTTCAATTCATCTCGGGAGTCATTGTTCTGTCAGGTTCTTTGCTTATGATGCTTGTTTTGAGCCCGCTGCTCACCTCGGCCAGTCTGGTTACGGTGCCGTTGGTCCTGTTGCTGACAAAGACAATTTCCCGGAAAACCGGCAGGTTATTCAAGGAACAGCAGACTCAACTGGGGCATTTGAATGCCAAAGCAGAAGAGTCTATTTCGGGCATTCCGGTGATCAAAGCCTTTAACCATGAGGCCAAAGTGATTGCCGAATTCAGGCGGGTAAATCAGGCGCTATGTACGGTGGGTGTTAAGGCACAGATTTGGTCCGGCTTTCTCATGCCGATTATGAACGTAATCAATAATATCGGGTTTACCGTTATTGCCATTGTTGGCGGTATTCTGGCCATCCGGGATGTGGTTACCGTTGGCGTCATTGCCAGTTTTCTCGGTTATTCACGGCAATTTGTCAGACCGTTAAATGATCTTGCTAATATTTTCAATACTCTCCAATCCGGTGTTGCCGGTGCCGAGCGAGTGTTTGAAATTCTCGATGAACAGGAAGAGCCTGTCGACCGACCGGGAGCGAAAAGACTGGAAAATCCGGCGGGCCATGTACAATTTGAAAATGTCAGTTTTGCTTATCGACCCGGGGCGCCTATCTTAAAAAATGTGAATTTTACTGCCGAACCGGGCAGCACGGTAGCTTTTGTCGGTCCCACGGGCGCCGGCAAAACGACGGTTATTAATCTGCTTACCCGGTTTTATGATGTTACCGGCGGGCGGATTCTATTGGATGGCTCCGATCTACGGGAGTATACAAGGGACAGTCTGCGCCGGTGTTTCGGCATTGTTTTGCAGGATACGTATTTGTTTACAGGAACGGTCAGGGACAATATTAAATACGGGAAGCCGGACGCGACAGATGAGCAGGTGAAGGCCGCTGCCGTAAGAGCTCATGCCGACTCGTTTATCAGACGGCTCCCCGGTCAGTATAATGCGCTGCTGACGGAAAATGGCGAGAATATAAGTCAGGGGCAAAAACAATTGCTGGCCATTGCCCGGGCCATACTGGTAGGTCCGTCCATACTGATCCTTGATGAAGCGACAAGCAGCATTGACTCCCGTACGGAATTGCAAATACAGGATGCGTTGTTTGATATAAGAAAAGACCGGACGACCTTTATTATTGCGCATAGACTGAATACCATCCGTGAGGCTGATATCATTCTGGTCATTGATCACGGGGAGGTTATGGAAGCAGGCCGGCATGAAGCTTTGTTAGCCATGCAGGGAAGTTATTACCGCATGTTTAATAATCAGTTTAAGAGCCTGTAATACCTTATCAACAAAGTACTAGAATATAGAGCGGACCCATCCAAGCGCCGCCCAAGGAGGAACCAGCGTGAACCCCCAGGTATACGAATTTCTTAAAGAATTAGAGCAGCAAGGGGTGGCGAACGACGCCGCCCAGACCGACCGACAGGCCAAAATGTTAAATATCACGGAAGATACGGGGCGGTTTCTTGCCATTTTAGTGCAGTCCACCCAGGCAAAAGCAATATTGGAAATCGGGACTTCCAACGGTTATTCAACGATATGGCTGGCCGGAGCGGCCCAGGCGACAGGCGGTCATGTCACAACCGTTGAATTACTGACGGCTAAAGCCGAAATGGCCAGGAACAATATCGCCCAGGCCGGTATGGCGGCTTATGTGACCATTCATACGATAGATGCCGCCGCCTGTCTGGCTGCGATGGATTCTGCCGTCAGCCAGTTTATCTTCCTGGATGCCAAGCGCAGTGAATACTGCTTTCTGTGGGAGGATATCAGCCGGATACTTAAACCGGGCGGCTTATTGGTTGTTGATAATGCCGTATCGCACCGACAGGAGCTTAGTGCGTTTCAGGCGATGATTGAAGCCGATCCTCAATATCAAACTGTTCTGGTGCCGGTAGGCAAGGGAGAATTGGTCGTGTTTAAAAGCGGTGTTCCGGCATAGCGCCGGGCCGAGACGATACATATTTTGAAGGATGGCAACCAGATTTATAAGTAGAGTGGTTTCTGAGGGAGGAAGAGCCTTGTATCCTGAGATTATTGAGGCCCGGTTTCAGAGCAGAATAAACCGGTTTGTTGTGTTGTGTGAATTTGACGGTGCGTCTCGGCTTGCCCATTTGCCTAATCCCGGCAGAATGTGGGAGCTTTTATTTCCCGGTACCCTCTTGTATCTCGTACCGTCGGCGGGAAAAGCTAAAAAGACCGGGTTTAAGGTTATCGGCATTGAGCGGGAGGGAGTGCCGGTTATGCTGGATACTCACTACAGCAACCTGGTCGCCGAAACATTAATTGACCGCCAATGTATTCCCCAGCTTGCCGGATGGCGGGTATTGCGGCGGGAAGTCCCCTTTGGGCACAGTCGTTTCGATTTGCTGCTGGGGAAGGGGGAAGAGCAGTTTATTCTGGAGGTTAAATCGTGCACCTTATTTGGTAAAAATCTGGCCATGTTTCCCGACGCAGTTACGGAACGGGGCCGCCGGCACATGCAGGAGCTGGCCCGCCTGGCAGATGAGGGGTACCGGGTAGGAGTACTCTTTCTTGTACAATGGGACCGGGCGGCATATTTCCTGCCGGACTATCATACGGATTTGGAATTTGCCAGAACTTTTTTGAGTCTGCACCATAAGGTGATGTTTATGGCGGTAGCGATCAATTGGCAGAAGGACTTTGCCCTGCCAGGACAGGTACGGTCCCTTACCATTCCCTGGGACATGCTGGAACAGGAAGTCCGTGACAGCGGCTGCTATCTGTTTGTTATCCGTCTGTTGGCGGACCGGGATATTCTGATCGGCAGCAAAGGGCTGGTGCGTTTTAAACAGGGATATTATATTTACGTCGGTTCGGCAAAGGCCAATCTGGCCAAACGGCTGGCGCGGCATCAGCGAAAACGTAAGAAATATCACTGGCACATTGACTATCTGCGGGAGCATAGCGAATTTCATGCAGCCATACCTATCCGCAGTTCGGAAAATCTGGAGCACGATTTGGCCAAGGCAATCAGTGGCATCGCCGACTGGCAGGTTGAAGGGTTTGGCTGTTCCGACTGCCACTGTGCCAGTCATTTGTTCGGCATGGTCCAAGATCCGCTGCACTTGCCTCCATTCATGAAGCTGGTGCAATACTTCCGCATGGACCGCCTGACAGAAGAATAGCTGGGCTGACGCCTTTGTCTTTATAAGTATAAGCAATAACAGGAAAAATGCTCTGGGTAAAAATAAAGGGGAAGCGGCAGCTTCCCCTTTGACGGTAAATTTGACTTATTATCCGGTTGTGGTTTTAAACTGTGGCGGCTGCAGCACGGCGGATAGTTCCGCCATTTTTCCCTCCGGCAGCAGCCGGTCACCCAGCGGGTAATCCCGGCCTAAAAAAGTATATTTTTGCTGTCCCAGGCGGTGATAGGGCAGCAGTTCGTAGCGGACCCGGGCAAAGCGGGCAGTAAAATCCCGGATGGCCCGAATTTCGTCCGGCGAATCGTTAAAGCCGGGGATGACCGGGGTGCGGACCAGAATATCCAGTCCGGGAAACGTTTCCCTCAATTTCATAAAGTTATCTAAAATCAAGGCATTGGAGGCACCGGTATAAAATCGGTGCTTTGCTGCATCCAGCGATTTTATGTCGAAGATAATCCGGCTAAGTTGACCGGCGATCTCCGCCAGAGCCGACCAGTCGGCATAACCGCAGGTTTCTATGGTAGCGTCAATGCAGTGCCGTTTGGCCTCCCGCAGCAAGGCCGTCACGAAACCAGCCTGCATGAGCGGTTCGCCGCCGCTGATGGTCAGGCCACCGCCGGAACGGAAATAAAAGGCGCTGTCTGTTTCTACCACTTTCATGACTTCGGCTACCGTCATGGTCTTGCCCAAAATATGCAGGGCGGTTGATGGGCAGTCGGCCACGCAGGAGAAGCAGCGCTGGCAGTGAGAGCGCCGGCAGGCGATTTTGTCATTCTCACCGTCCGTCAGCGCTCCGTAGGGGCAGGCAGCCTGGCAACTGCCGCACAGTGTTCGGCCAAGGCATTTCTTTTCATTATAGGCCAGTTCCGGTGCCCGTTCCTGGGATTCCGGATTGCTGCACCACTGGCAGCGAAGCGGGCAGCCTTTGAGAAAGACCACGGTGCGAATGCCGGCGCCGTCATGTACGGAATAGCGTTGGATATTAAAGACAATGCCGTTTTGGCCGGCTAGATTAGCATCAGACATGTTAACCCCTCAATGATTGAATTCTTATACTGCCGCGTGTTCCGTCCGGGCGATCAGATCGTCCTGCAGATCGGCGGACAGGTCGGTGAAATAAGCGCTGTAGCCGGCAATCCGGACAATCAGGTTGTGGTACTTCTCCGGTTCGGCCTTGGCGGCCAGCAATGTTTCGCGGTTAATTACGTTAAATTGGAGATGCCAGAGCTTAAGGTCGCACCAGGTGCGGATGAAGGAAACTAGTTTTTCCGTGCCTTCCTCACCGGCTACACAGGAGGGGCTGAGCTTTACATTTAAGAGACGGGCAGCCCGTTCGCGAAAATCCATATTTTTTGAACTGTAATTGGACAGCAGCACCGCCGTGGGACCATTGATATCGGCGCCCTGGGAGGCCGAGGAGCCGTCGGAAAGCGGCGTGTAGGCACGGCGGCCGTTGGGGGTTGCGCTGACCACCTTGCCGAAGGGCACATGAGAGGTAAAGGGAACCAGCCGCAGATCAAGGTGTACGCCAAGCTCTTGGGAGTAACGCTGGGTAAACATCACGCACTGGCGGTCAAGTTCTTTGGCGATAGCGTCGGCATAGGCATCATCGTTGCCGTATTTAGGCGCGTTCAGCAGCCGGTGCCGGAGGATTTCCCGGCCTTCGAAGTTGTGTTCCAGCCCGTCGATGAGCTCGGCCATAGTTATCTTTTTGTCCTCGTAGACCAGCTTTTTAATGGCTGCCAGCGAATCGACCACGGTGCCATAACCCATGAATTCAAAGTAGCCCAGATCAATGCCGCCGGGAATGACCGGTTCATGAATATCCTTGCATTCTTTCAGACAGAGGTCGTGCAGGGCCGAACCCAGCGGCCAGGCAAAATGCCGGGCCCGCAGGCCAATGATGACATGCTGCTGGATAAAGGCGTGTTTTAAGAAGTTAATATGCTGTGCCAGATAGGCCTGCCAGAATTGTTCCCAGGTGGTAAAGAGACGAGGATCGCCTGTCGCCAGGCCGATGATTTCATCGCCGTATAACTTCATTTTGCCGTTATACAGCGTCATTTCCACGGCGGCCGGGAAGTTGATGTAGGCGCAGGGGCTGGTGTAGGTATCACGGTTGGGCATGCGGCACTCGGCGCAGCCCGATACGGCGTAATCAAAGGCTTCATTAAAGCTGGCCCCTTTGGCCAGCAGCAGAGGAACCACTTCCTCGTCGTTGATCAGTTTGGGAAAGCCCGAGCCGTCCTTGATGGTTTCCGCCACTTCATACAGGTAGCGGGCGGGAACCCGTCCGTGAATCCGGGCGGCCAGGTCGGGATAATGGAGTGGGAATTCCCGTTTGGACTGGAGAAACAGATAAGTCAGCTCATTGGTGGCGTCGCGGCCATCCGGTGTCTGACCGCCGATCGTCACTGCCTCCCAGTGGGCATAGCCTTCATTGAAAGCGCCACCGGTGGGAGAAATATATAAATCAATGAACTGGGCCATGGACAGCCACATGCATTCCAGCCACTCAAGCACAGTTTCATCGGTCAAAGTTCCGTCGGCGATATCCTGTTGGTAATAGGGATAGAGATATTGATCCATACGGCCATTGGAAATGATGGTGCCGGTTTTTTGCTCCAGCCGGGAAAACATCTGGGTGAACCACTGGGCCTGCATGGCTTCCCGGAAATTACGGGCCGGCTGCTCCGGAACATGGCGGCAGGTGGCGGCGATTTGCAGCAGTTCCTGCCGGCGCTGACGATTGGTTTCCCGGGCGGCCAGGTCTTCAGCCAGGTCGGCATGCCGTCTGGCCCAGAGGACAATGGCATCGCAGACAATAATGACAGCCTCCAGAAAGGGGGCTTTTTCCATCGTATCGGTCGGACTTAAGGGGTCAAGACCGGCCAGCTTTTCTGCTGCTTCCGCCTTGATGCCGGCAAAGCCGCGTTTCAGCACTTTTTCATAGTCGTGCACCCATTGGATGGAGGAACGGAACGAGGCCGTTTCATTGACAATAAAGCGGGATTTTAATGGGTCCTGGGGATCATAAGTATATTTCAGGGTTTCTGCCGGCAGGGCTTTGGCCAGATTTTCATGAAAGGTTTTTCCCTGCCAGTACGGGGCGATTTCCTCAATGACAATCCGGGCGTCGGCCGGTGATACCGTGAAGGGCGATTCCTGCCGGGTCGGCATTTGTTCGATAGCCAGACCGAGAAAATCACCGTCCAGCTCGGGATACAGGATGCCGTAACGGCCCTGGGAGCCGCCGCGGCCGACCAGGAGCTGGTGATCGTCAATGTAAACGGTGATGTGCTCGGCAATGTGATATAAGGCTTTGGACCAGCGCAAAATAAGCGGCTGACCCTCAGTCTGGCGGAAGGATTCGGTAAAATACTTGGCCCGTTCCACATCCACCTGCGGGCGAACATCCTGGAAGGTATTTAAAATATCACGGGTTCTGCCACGGCGGTACGGCAGCGGTTTTCCCGCTATTTCACTCTGGATTCGCTGTTCCTGCGGGGATAATACAGCAAGAGACATAATAAATCATCCTTTCGGTTTTAGGGCGTGAGGCCACGTCCTGGCCTGATTATGAGTTGGCAATGCTAAGAGCGTCTTTCACCTCGACGGCTTTGGTCCGGCGCGAACCGATCCAATAGGCGCTTGCGGCGCTGACCAGGCCGGAAAAGAGCACATAGGCGCAGATCAGGGCCGGATCACCCTGGTTGTATTGCAGTAAGTAGGCGGCAATCAGCGGCGTCAGACCACTGGCGAAGATACCGGAGAACTGATAGACGAAGGAAATGCCGGTATAGCGGTGACGGGCGGCGAACAGCTCGGCAAACAGGGCTGCTTCCGGACCGTATACCGAGGCGTAGAGGATGCCGAAGGGGATAATGATGGCCAGCCAGATGGCTGTTATATTACCGGAACTGTTGGCTAGCAGCCAAAAGGCCGGGAAGACGGAAAGGCCGGTAAGCAGGCTGCCGATCCAATAGATTTTGGCCCGGCCGATGCGGTCGGACAGATGACCGAAGAGGGGGATAAAGAAGCACATGACCAGCGCGGCCAGCATAACTCCCAGCAGGGCATCGGTCCGGGAGATATGGAGCGACTGGGTTAAATAACTGATGGAAAATACGCCGAAGATATTAAAGAATACACCGTCGATGTAGCGGGCTCCCATACCGGCCAGGACATTGCCGGAGGATTGGCGCCACATATCGGCCAAGGGCAGTCTGGATTCTTCTCTGGCCGCTTTTACCTGTTTAAAGTCCGGTGTTTCGGCAATGTGGGCGCGTATCCAGGTGCCGATGACCACCAGAATAAAGCTGAACAGGAAGGCGGCCCGCCAACCCCAGGTCATGAACTGGACGTCAGTTAGGACATAGGATAGCAACCCGACGACACCCGAGGCCAGGCATAAACCGATGGAGAGGCCGATTTGCGGCAGGCTGGCATAGTAGCCTTTTTGGCCGGCCGGAGCATATTCAAAAGTCATCAGTACGGCGCCGCCCCATTCGCCGCCCAGACCGATACCCTGCAACACTCGCAGCAGCAGCAGCAGCAGGGGGGCCCAGATACCGATTTGGGCATAAGTAGGGACCAGACCGATCAATACGGTGGAAACTCCCATAATCATCAGCGTCATGACCAGCATGCTTTTCCGGCCGATTTTGTCGCCAAAATGGCCAAAAATCACGCCGCCTAACGGACGGGTAATGAACCCGACGGCAAAGGTGGCGTAAGCCAGCAAGGTAGCAACCAGGGGATCGCTGGCGGGGAAATACAGCTTATTGAATACAATGCCGGCGACTACGCCGTACAGAAAAAAATCATACCATTCGATAGTGGCGCCCACCAGGCTGGCCAATACCACTTTTCTTATGGCTGTTGCATTTTCTAACTTTCCCATGAATATCCTCCTCGAATTTGATAAACATTTTCTCTGACCGGTTGAAAGAGTCCGGACATGCAAAAAAGCCTGAAGACAAAAAACGCTGTAGTATACAGCAGATTTTTAGTCTTCAGGCTTTCTGATCAACTAAATCAAAATATTATTTTATTACAGAAAGTATAGCAGTGCAGCCGTTTGTCTGTCAATAGTTTTATCTGAATTGACAACAGGCGGGGTGGAGGGATACAATTTTGTTAAACCTACCTGTTTTTGCCATAAATCAAGGGATAGAAAATTTCTTGAAAGCGGAGGGAGAGAAATTGGACGAATTCAGTTTACTATCCAGAAATTTTGTGCTGCTTTGCCTGTCCGGCTTTTTGTATTTTGGCAGTTTTTATTTACTGTTGCCGACCATACCGCAGTTTGTGGCCGGTTTGGGCGGAACGGCCAGCCAGATCGGTCTGGTTATGGGCGCATTTACCCTGGCCTCCGTTATTTTTCGTCCCTATTTTGGCAAACAGGCCGACCGTTACGGCCGCAAACGGCTGATGCTGCTGGGCGCGGGCTGTTTTGCGGCGTTGTTCGTTCTGTACGGAGTTACGCGGGAGATTCTTCCCTTATATGGCCTCCGGCTGCTGCATGGAGTGGCTCATGGCTGTTATTTGGCTGCGGCTTACGCTTATATCGCCGACCTGGCACCACCGAAACGCCGGGGTGAGGTCATAGGGGTGTATGGCGTGGCCAATGTGATCGCCATGGCGTTATTTCCGGCCTGGGGCAGTCTGGTAATTGCCAGCTCCCATGATTTTTCCCGGCTGTTTACCTATTCGCTGATAATTGCCGGCCTGGCCTGTACAGCCGTGATGTTTGTCGATGAATTGAAACCCGAAGGGACGCAGGTGCAAAAGGTAAGCCTAAAACAAGTGGCAAAACAGCCGGCTGTGCTGGTGGCCTCGTTTACCTTTCTCACTGCTTCCACCGTGTATGGCACGGTCATCACTTTCTTGCCTGTCTATGCGCCACAACAGGGTATTGCGAACTTTGGCATTTTTTTTACCACCTACGCCTGCTTTACGCTGGTCAGCCGGGTAGTGGCCGGCAAGCTGTCCGACCGCTACGGGCGGAAGGCCGTCATTCTGCCTTTCTTGGTACTCTTGGCTTTGGCTACCGGTCTTTTGCCCTTTTTAAGCAGCGAACGGCTGCTTATCGTTATCGGCGGTTGTTTCGGCCTGGGCTTCGGCGCTTTCATGCCCGCCTTGAACGCCTTTGTGGTAGACCGGACTTTGCCGCATGAGCGGGCCAGCGCCCTTGCCTTTTTTACGGCTTTTATGGACATCGGCATTACTACCGGGGCAGTCGGGTTAGGCATTGTCGGCGAACATTGGGGCTACGGCACGATGTACGGACTGGGTAGCCTGCTGGTCTGTCTGGGCATGCTGCTGTTTGCTTTAGGATCGGAGAAAACGCGTTTGCCAGACGCCGGTGAATGAAAAACTTAGTGGTCTGTCTACTTTGAAGTCATAATTATTTTACGGTCCTTTGGCCGCAATGCTTTGTTGTCGTCAGCTTACATATATTTGATATGTGCGCTTCCTTCGCCTCGCCTTGCGAAAAAATTCCCGCAAATTCTTTTATGCTTTCAAAGTAGACAGACCACTAACGGGGCAGCGGTGTATTTTACGTATTGGGATGGTTTGGCTTGTCCATGTATTTGTCGTAGTCCTGCAGATTTTTGTTTTGTTTCTGGTTTTGTGCGTTCTTTTGCTGTTTTTGCTTATTGTCCTGCTGTGCCATGTGATCACCTCCTGCTTTTGGGGAATCACTGATTTATTCACACCGCGCATCCTAGTGGTCCACTAACTCTGAAAATACAATTCCTTTACGGTCCTTTTTCCGTAAGGCATCGTTGTCGTCGACTTACCTATGTTCGATAGGTGCGTCTCCTCCGCCTTGCCTTACGAAAAAATTCCCGCAAATTAATTTGCACTTTCAAAGTTGGCGAACCACTAACGGATCTTTTTCCGCCTGGCTACGTCAGCAAAACCTTGAAATAGGGGCCGCTATTCCTGCGGTTTTACTTCCTTGCCAGCCGAAAAAATCTCTCGCCAGGCTGGCAGGCTCATTAAATCAGCGGTTCCCTTAGTATTTGCGTCGTCCCCAAGGGCTATGCAGCAGGTGGCGGATTTGGCCGGTATTTAGCGCTCCCAAGAGCTTTTGAGGCGGAAAAGTTTTTATGACTGACAGACAGCAAGTTTCGTTTTGGCCATAATAATCGCCGCCTGTTCCGTCCGGGCAGGCAGGTTGGTTGGCACATAGTTAAAAGAGGTGGTGCCCATACTAAGCTGGATATATGAAATTTCCTGCCGGCAGCCAGCCGATCCAGGGAATAAAGGAGAAGAAGACCAATCCAAATAGGCAAGACGGTTAAGATACTATGAAAAAGAGAGGGTGTAAGGCATGGATGAGGTTTTAGCGTTTTTATTGGACAATCGTGTGTTTTATCTGGCCACGGTGGAGGGAAATGTTCCGAAGGTGCGTCCCTTCGGTTTTGCCATGGTATTTGAGGGAAAGCTCTATTTTGGCACCAATAATCAAAAGCCCGTATACCGGCAGCTAAAGGACAATCCCCTGTTTGAAATCAGCACAACTTCGCAGAGCGGCGAGTGGCTGCGACTCAGTGGCAAGGCCGTATTCGACACCACACTCCAAACCAAGCAGGCAGCTTTGGAAGCTATGCCCACACTAAAGAAAATGTATAGCGTGGATGATACGGTTTTTGAACTTTTTTACGTTGCCGAAGGCGAAGCGACTTTCCGGGATATGAAGGGATCATCCAGAACGGTTGCATTATAACAACAAGCGGTTGTCACAGTCTGTTGACTGTGACAACCGCTTGTTTTGTATTATGGTTACCAGGCTTTATAGGTAAGGTCGACATTTGCTGCAATGGTTGCCGTGCTAGCGGAAAGCAGCCGATAAAAAAATAAGCTATTAAGAGAAAATCATTTGAATTTTGTGTGTTGCCCACCTATTTCCATATAATGACGCAGCTTAAGGCATTATAGAAAATAATTTGACCTTTTGACTTTTTAATCTTTTTCATCCTTTTGTTATAATAAAGACAAGCCGATAAACGGTTTCTTAAATAGCGGAAGGAGTGAGTAAATATGTTCAATCTGGTTCCTTTCAACCGAAAGAATGAGGTGGCGCCAAGGGAGGATTTTTTTAATCATCTATTTGATCAATTCTTCCGGGAAGATTTCTTTGCTCCTTTTATGGCGGCAGGCAACAGTTTTCGGGTAGATCTTCGGGAAAATCGGGATGCCTATCTTATCAGTGCCGACTTACCGGGAATGAGAAAAGAAGATATTACCATTCAATTTGCCAATGATTACCTGACTATTTCCGCCAAACGGCAGGAAGAAGTGACGAATCAGGAAGAAAATTACTTACGCCGTGAACGGCACCAGGGAGAGTACAGCCGGAGTTTTTATATTAAAAATGTCCGGGATGAGGCCATTGATGCCGAATTTAAAGACGGTGTGCTGACCGTAACGCTGCCGAAACGTGAGCCGGAAGCGAACAACAATAGAACCATTACCATTCGTTGAGGAACAGGTGGTTGAAGAAAAGACCCGGCAGCCAGTGCTAATAAAAAGTACTGGCTGTCGGGTCTTTTTTTTGCAGTCATATTATTAAGCCGGCAGTTACTAAAACCAATATCCGGCATATGATACAGCATGGTGCTATAACAAAATGCCCGAAAATGGGCGGCAGGGAAAGAGGAATGCCTATGATCAGCATGATTATCGTAACTTTTAATAAACTGGATTATACCAAGCTTTGCATTGACAGTATCAGGCAGCACACTGCGGCAAATTCTTATGAGCTGATTGTCGTTGACAATGGCTCTACCGATGGTACGGTGGACTGGTTACGGGAGCAGCCGGATCTGCGTGTTATTTGCAACCAGGACAACGCGGGATTTCCGGCGGCTTGTAATCAAGGCATCAGGGCGGCGGAAGGTAATCATATTTTACTGCTCAATAATGACACGATTGTCACACCAGGCTGGTTAAGCAATTTATCAGCCTGTTTGTTTAGCGCCGCCGATATTGGCGCTGTAAGTGCTGTGACCAATTCGTGCTCCAATTTTCAAAATGTTCCCTGCGAATACAGTTGCATGGAAGAATTAATTGCCTTCGCCAGGCAGATGAATCATGCCGACCCCTCATTATGGGAAGAACGGGAGCGCCTGGTCGGCTATTGCCTGCTTGTCAAAGCGGAGGTTGTGGCGGCGGTCGGTCTGTTGGATGAAATATTTTCACCGGGAAATTTTGAGGACGACGATTATAGTGTGCGTATCCGGCAGGCAGGCTACCGGATGATTTTGTGCCGAGATGTCTTTATTCACCATTTCGGCAGTGTTTCGTTTAAAGAGCCGTCGATAAAGTTTACTACGCTGCTGCAAACCAACAAACAGAAATTTATCGAAAAGTGGGGCTACGATCCCCACAGCCGGCCTTCTTCCCAGGCGGTAGAGGACCCGGTTTTAAAAGGATGGTTTGCTTATCAACATGATGTAAATCATTTCCGGCAGGTGATCCAGGCGGCGTACCGGAAGTTTTCCTGCCTGGTCAGCCAGGCGGAATTTTCCCTGCTGACCGGCAATTATGAAAAAGCGCTGACCCTGGTTATGCAAGCCGCCGATTACGCCCATCACTGCCATCCGGGACTGTTTGCTTCCCACAGGCTGGAAGCTGTTTTGCGGAAAATTGCCGGTAACAGCGAACTGCGGCCGGCCACTCCTTTGGCGTTGCTGCAGCACCGGACCTCCGGCAAACGCCAGGTGCTGCATGTTTTGAGCCAGGGTTATGCCGCGGTGGGACATACGAAGGTGCTGGAACGCTGGATGACGGCGGATGCCGGTTCGGTCCATTCGGTATTGGTCACTTTAAACAGTGATACCAATCCTCCCGTCCTGGCTGCAGCGGCGCAGCGTTCCGGCGGCTGGTACGTGGCTTTGGACAAGATGAATGCATCCCTGTGTCAGAGAGCACTTTTGCTGCGGGACCTGGCTGCTATGTGGGCCGACCTGGTTGTCCTGCATATTCATCCCCATGATCCGCTGCCCGCCGTTGCGTTCGGTGCAGCAGGCAAGGTACCGGTAATTTTTGTGAATCATGCCGATCAGGGTTTTACAATTGGCATGAGTACAGCCGATCTGGTTGCCGAACATTGGACTTCCGGGCAGTTGATCAGTCAGAACAGGAGAATTTTTCCCCGTTCCTGTATGCTGCCGCTCCCCTTGGGAGAATTGCCGGAACCCGGCGATAAGCAGGCGGCCAAAAGGGGGTTGGGGATTACTGACAGTCAGTTGGTTTGCCTGACGGTAACCCAGCCTTATCGCGTGACTGCTTGCGGTGAATATGACTTTATAAAACTATTGAGGAAAATTCATGGCCGGCAACCGGAAACTGTTATGCTGGTCATCGGTATAGCTGAATCGGAAGAATGGAAACGGCTGCGGGAAGAAAGCAATCAGTGCATCCGCTGTGCCGGTATTCCGGCCGATGCAGCCCTTTATTATAATGCCGCCGACATTTATTTGGATTCCATACCGCTAGGTGCCCCGGAGGAAGCGCTGGCGGCCGGCGCCAGGGGAATCCCGGTTATCGGGCTGGCCAACTGCATTGCGGAGCAGTTTGACGGTATTCTGGCAGCGGATGGTATTAAAACACATGTCAATACGGAGGAAGAACTTTTGGCCGGTTTGGACACTTTGCTTACTGACGAGGAATACCGTTTCACGGTAAGCCGTAGTTTGCAAAATTCTGTGCGGAACCATTGCTGCCATGGCTGGAACGATCATCTGGAAACATTGTATTCGCTGCTTCCCGCTAAGCATACTCCGGTCGAGCTTGCTCCAACTGAAACGGTAACTACGGAAAAGCAGGATATTATTTGGTCCTATTTTCAGCACCGGTCCGGTTTGGTTCATTCCCGCTTTAGCTAATTGGGCAAAACGGAAAGCGGTACAGGCGGGTAGAAGAAGATGAAAACAAGAGAGGTATGTATGAAAACAAGTATTATTATTTGGGCTTGCAACCAACTGCAATATCTAACGCAAACTATCGCGAGTATTCGAACTTATACCGAACAGGAAAGCTATGAACTTATTGTTGTGGATGATCATTCGACGGACGGAACCACGGGATGGCTTAGCCAGCAGACGGATATAAAAATAATAACCAATGAACCAGACAAGGGTTATGCTGAGGGGTGCAACCAGGCAATTGCCAAGGCCGCAGGGGAAACCATCGTTCTGCTGGAGAGTGATGTAATCGTAACGCATCACTGGCTGGATAACCTTACCGCTTGCCTGTACAGTGAGCCAGGTATAGGTGCGGTAGCTCCTGTTACCAATTATGGAGGATATGCGCAGGCCGTACCGGTCAGCTATCAGAGCATCGATGAAATGCACAGCTATACTCAAAAATATAATCTGTCTAATTCAAGCTGTTGGGAAGAGCGAATTAAGCTTGCAGGGTATTGCCTGGCGGTCAGAAAGACCGTTATCGATTCGGTGGGACTGCTTGACGGAACGTTTAGTTCAGGCTATCTGCTGGACGATGATTATAGCTTCCGGATCAGAGCAGGAGGCTATAAGCTCATGCTGTGCCGGGATACCTTTGTACACCATGCGGGCGCGCCGCCGGCAGAGCCGGTTGATTACCGTGATATGCTTAACAAGTTTGCCGCTAAGTGGGGCTTTAATCCGGTATACTCGACTATCATCAGACAGGATATCGTTAATTTGATTGAAAATCCTAAAACACAGGCTATTGTCGTTTTGGAGATTGGCTGCGCCTGCGGCGCTACACTGATGAAGATTAAAGACGGCTACCATAAAGCAAGATTATATGGGATTGAACTCAATGAAAAAGCCGCATTAAGTGCTAAGTTATTTGCCGAGGTAATAGCTGCAGATATTGAAAATACAATATTGCCGTATCCTAAGGAATATTTTGATTATATAATTTTGGCTGACGTGCTGGAGCATTTGGAAAATCCCTGGCGGGCATTGGAAAACATTAAGGCTTATATTAAGCCAGGTGGCCAAATACTGGCAAGTATTCCTAATATTATGCATTTCAGCGTACTGCGCAATCTGTTGCAGGGCTTTTGGAGTTATGAAGAGGCCGGTATTTTAGATAAAACGCATCTGCGCTTTTTCACAATATATGAGATTGAGAAAATGTTTCAGAGTACCGGCTACAAAATGAACGCCTGTCACCCTAATTTTATACATGAAACGGCAGAGGACCGGCAATTTATCCTGGCATTAACCAGTGTTGCCGGCAATAACCGGCTCATGGATCAATGCCGGGCATATCAGTATATTGTGAGAGCTTGTAAGCCTGTTGACACTTTACCGGCAGGTCGCCCGGCAGAGGATTTAAGGAGAAATAAGCTTTGCTTTATTACCTGCGAGAATGATGATCCGATTTGCCTTTCTCACATCAGGGACTTGGAAATACCTGACGGTTATGAGATTGAGATCTTGTCCGTTAAGGGCAGTGTTTCCAGAGCTAACGCCTATAATCAAGCTATTGGTGAATCTGATGCAAAATATAAAATTTATCTACATGAAAATGTAGTTATCATTAATAAAAATTTTATTCGGGATATTTTACAGGTTTTTGAAGATTCCGTAGTCGGTCTGATCGGTGTGGCCGGGAGCACGCAAGTTCCTGCCAATGGAATCTGGTGGGAAGCAAATTGTACTTATGGCAAAGTATTCGACAGTCATAGAGGATATATGGAGCTGGTTGCTTTTCAAAATGTAGAGAATGAATATCAGGAAGTTCAGTGTATCGATGGCTTGATTATGATTACGCAATATGACCTGCCCTGGCGGGAAGACCTTTTTAATGGCTGGCATTTTTATGATTGTTCGCAGAGCATGGAGTTTATCAAAGCAGGCTATAAAGTGGTTGTTCCCCGCCAGCAGCAGCCGTGGTGTATCCATGACTGCGGTATAATCGGTTTGACCAATGGGTACCACGATTATCGCCGGGTCTTTGTTGATACTTATCTGAAGACAGACGTTTAGAGCGGTTCGCAATATAAATGCAGGTTAAGACAGTGATACGAAAGGAAATGTCAGCCGTAGGTTTGTATAAAATCAGCTATGTTTCCTGACAATAATAAGGGCCAGGCTTCCTCGATTTTTTCAAGGGGCCAGTGCCACCAGGCTATTCGCAAGAGATCTTTGACTGCTTCTTCTTTAAACCGTAGTCTGTAAAATTTAGCGGGGTTACCCGCGACAATCGAATAGGGTGCGACGTGTTTTGTCACAACGCTATGGGCGCCAATGACAGCTCCGTCGCCAATAGTAACGCCCGAAAGAATGAGGACCTTTCGTCCAATCCAGACATCGTTGCCGATGACGACATCGCCTTTTGATTTTGGATGGCCGGTAAATCCCTGGGCTTTTTCACAAAGAACATTAAATGGATAGGTAGTGATCCAGTCGTAACGGTGTTCGCCGCCTAACATAATTTCCACTCCGTCGGCAATAGCGCAAAATTTACCTATTTTTAATCTGGCTCCTTCGCCCCAGGAAAAAATATCGGGAGTTCCGTACGTCCAGTCGCCAATGTCATAATTCTGGTAATATTGGTTTTGGTTTAAAAACATAATTGCGTTTTCTCTCCTTTCTATTAAGGATGACTTATTTTCCGTTTTTATTACTTGTGCCGTGATTGGCCAAATAAATATTAGAGATGAATATGTGAGAATAGGCATGTCTTATGACAGTATTCAGGCATACGAAAAGACGGGTTAATAAAAAGCTAACCCGTCTTTTCGTATGCCTTCATGGGGTATTACCAAATTTGCAGGTAGTACTGTACGGCCAATGAAACAGAGGCTACGGCGAACCAGCAGGCTAATCCCAGTAAAACCGGCCGTATGCCGTTAGTTATAAGTTGGGGCAGGCTGGTTTTCAAACCGATGCCGACCATAGCGACAATAATGAGAAATTTTCCGGTTTGGGCTAGTAAAAGGCAAATTGCTGGAGGCAGTATTCCCCATGTATTGATGAACGAAGCGAAAACAAAGCCAATAATGAACCAGGGGAAGGTTTTAATGAAATTAAAAGTGCTGTCAGTTTTTTGCCTTTTTGCGGTAATCAGGGAGAGAACAAGCGTGGTGGGAATAATCATTAAAGTGCGGGTTAATTTTACAATGGTGGAGTAGTTGCCGGCAGCCTGACTATAGGAATAACCTGCGGCTACCACGGAGGATGTATCGTTAATGGCCGTGCCTGCCCACATACCAAACCCTGTATCGTTCAGCAGCAGGGCATGCCCTAAAAAGGGGAAGAGGAAGACGGCTGCAATGTTAAATAAGAATATAGTGGATATGGAATAGGCAATGTCCTTTTCACTGGCTCTAATGGCCGGTGCGGCCGCAGCAATGGCCGATCCGCCACATATAGCTGTGCCGACGCCAATCAAAATGCTGGATGTACCGGATACATTTAAATATTTGCCGGCGAGCCAGGCGGTAAGAAAAGCCGCACCAAGAGTAAATACAATGACATATAAGGACTGGCTGCCGGTAACAAGAATATGTTGCAGGTTCATTTCAAAGCCGAGCAAGATAATAGAGTATTGCAATACATTTTTGGCAACAAAATTAATGCCTGCATGATTGCTGACAGGTTTTTTCCAGTAAGCCCAAAGCATTCCCAGTAAGATACCCCATACTGGACCGCCGATCACCGGAAAATATCTACCCAGAAGCCAGGCCGGTACGGCAAAAGCAAGCGCCATACCCAGCCCGGTTATCCCTGGGGTGTTTGCAAATTGTTTCATGGTAAATACCTCCTTGTTACATGAGCATAACACTGGACTGGAAATAAGTAAAATACTATAATTATTTATATATCATAGGTTTTTACCTATAATTAAGGAGGGGGATCATGACATTAAGACATTTAACTATTTTTTTAGCTGTTTATGATGAAAAAAATATGACGGCCGCCGCGGAGAAACTGCATATTGCTCAGCCGTCGATCAGTCAGGCTGTTGCCGAACTGGAGTCTCATTATAATGTAAAGTTGTTTGAACGGTTGGGGCGTAAACTGTATATTACCCAAGCCGGGCAGAAGCTGGCAGGCTATGCCCGGCATATCCTGCATTTACACCGGGAAGCCGAAATTGCCATGAATGAAATAACCGACAAAGGATTGCTGCGGATCGGCGCCAGTGTAACGGTCGGCACTTGCTTGCTGCATCGTTTAATCAGACAGTTTATGGCGATAAATACCAATACCAGGATTTATCCGGTGGTAAACAATACAAAAATCATTGAGGACATGCTGCTGCTGGATCAATTAGACCTTGGTTTGGTGGAGGGGAACGTGCATTCACCGCTTTTAACGGTTACTCCGTTTATGAAGGATGAGCTTGTTTTGATTACGGCGCCAACCCATCCATTGGCGGAAAAGAAAAAAGTAAATATTGCAGAACTAAATGGGTTTGAATTTTTGGTCAGAGAAGAAGGCAGCGGAACCCGTGAGCTGTTTGAATCGGTTATGGCCAGCCAGGGAATAGGCTGGACTGCAGCCGGAGTTTATAATAATGCAGAAGCCATTAAAGAGGCTGTGGCGGAAGGAATCGCAGTTACCGTCATATCCAGAATGTCCGTGCAAAACGAAGCGAAGAGGAAGGATCTTGCTATTATCGAAGTGCAAGGAGCGAGTTTCCAGAGACAGTTTAGTGTGGTGTACCATAAGAATAAATTTATCTCTCCTCCGTTAGAGCGCTTCCTGCAAACCTGCTTTTCCCTGTAGGCGGTACGGCGGAACCTCCGGTATTTTATCTGCATACAATATTTCATACGGATATTCCGAAGTCGGACACTTATCCTAAGGGATCACTGACTAAATTACGACAGGTGTCACCAGCTTTGTCAGAGAATCTGAAAAGAACCTCAATTTTTGCTGTTTCTCTTCTTTGTCATGTGAAGAGTATTTCTTCATGTCAATGTACCTGCTAAGCAGTGGCTCCTGGGTAAGCACTGATTAATTCACGCTGCGTGTTCAGGCCGATCTTTTTCTGCCAGGCCGGCGGTTCATTTAATCAGCGGGGTACCTGGAAAATGGATAAGAAGTCATGCCGTATGGAGGTGTTTAGGTGAAATCGGCAGTCATTACTGGGATTACAGGGCAAGACGGAGCGTATCTGGCTAAGCTGCTGCTGGATAAGGGGTACAAGGTATATGGACTGATAGCGCGCCGGGCGACGGCAACGACCTGGCGGCTCGGATGGTTGGGAATTGAGTCGGAGGTGGAAATGATCAGCGGTGATCTAACCGATGTATCATCCCTGATCCGGCTTATCCGCATGGCAAAACCGGTGGAAGTGTATAATTTAGGGGCCCAAAGTTTTGTCGGAGCCTCCTGGCAACAACCCATATTGACGGCGCAAACAACCGGACTGGGGGTGTTGAATGTTCTGGAAGCCATCCGCCAGACCGATCCGTCCATACGCTTTTATCAGGCGTCGAGCAGCGAAATGTTCGGTCAGATTAAGGAGCCGGTGCAGTGCGAGACTACTCCCTTTTATCCGCGCAGTCCCTATGGGGTCGCCAAACTGTTTGGACACTGGATGACGGTGAATTACCGGGAAAGTTTCGGCCTGTTTGGCTGCAGCGGTATTCTGTTCAATCACGAGTCTCCCCTAAGAGGGCTGGAGTTTGTGACCAGAAAGGTAAGCGACGCCGTGGCAAGAATTAAGCTGGGAATGCAAAAGGAACTGCGGCTGGGCAATATTGATGCCAAGCGGGACTGGGGCTTTGCCGGAGATTATGTGAAAGCTATGTGGCTGATGCTGCAGCAGGAGCAGCCTGATGATTATGTGGTAGCCACCGGCTGTACGACCACTGTCCGGGAGATGTGCCGCATTGCTTTTTCTTATGTAGGGCTGAATTATGAGGACTACGTGGTGATTGATCCCCTGTTTTACCGTCCGGCGGAGGTTGAAGTGCTGCTGGGCAATCCGGGCAAGGCTGAACGCATTCTGGGCTGGAAGGCGGCGGTGGATGTCCGGCGGTTGATTGAGATGATGGTCGAGGCTGATCTCAAGCGGGTGACGGCGGAAAAACAACTCAAGGCGGAAACTAACGCCTATCAGCCGGAACCGCTTTATAAAGCGTAAGGAGTGAAGCTATGGAAGCTCAAGAGTTTGTTACGGTTGCCATTTTAGCCAAGGATAAAGCGCATGTACTGCCGCTATATCTTGAACTGATTGAGAAGCAAACCTATCCTGCCTCCCAGATAAAGCTCTATATCCGGACTAATAACAATAATGATAATACTGCGCAGTTGCTGCACCAATGGGTCGAAAAAGTAAAGGACAGGTATTCGGAAATTTACTTTGATGCCAGCGATGTGGCGGAACCGGTGCAAGAGTACAGCCCTCATGACTGGAATGCCTTGAAGTTGAAGGTACTGATCGATCTGCGCCAGCAATCGGTCGAATGGGCCAAGGCGCGGGGAACGCATTATTTTGTAGTCGATTGTGATAATTTTATTTCACCGGATACACTGGAGGAACTGTTGGCTACCGGGTTGCCGGTAGTAGGACCGCTGCTGCGCAATGGCGATGATCCGTTAAGCCTGTACGCCAATTATCACTTCGTTACGGATGACAACGGGTATTACCGGCATTCGCCTTTATATCATGAAATCCTGAATCAGACAATAAAAGGACTCATTCAGGTGGAAGTCATTCACTGCACCTATCTTGTCCGCCGCGAGGTATTACCTGTCGTGAATTATAACGACGGGAGCGGCCGGTATGACTACGTCATTTTCAGCGATACGCTGCGCAAGGCCAATGTACCGCAGTATATCGACAACCGCCGTGTTTACGGTCTGCTTACCTTTAGTGATACCGCCGAGGAATTTAAGGCTAAACAAATAAAAATCGTTTAATATAAAAATAAAAATCACCGCAGCCTGCTGTTGCGGTGATTTTTTTATTGATCAATTGGTATTAATAAATTCGTGGGCCCAGATCAGCGCTTTCTGGTAGGATTGTGATACCTGATATTCCTGAATAGACATGGCCCGGGTGAACCGGGAAATTGTTTCCCACTCGCCCCGCTCATAGGCCTGCATAAGCTTATAGATTAACCCAAGCCGGTTGGGTTTGATGCTGAGCAGGGCATCCTTGATTTCCTCGTCCAATGCTATTTCTTTCAATATTTCCGGCAGGGGGCGGTCCAGCAGGGCATCCAGGTGGGAAAGCATGCCCATCAGAAAGGCATTGGAGGTCTGCTGTTTGGACAGGTTGATGCCGGCAAGATTTTCAGCAAACCGGGCTCTGACCAGGGAATTGAGGATTAATTCGCCGGGCTTATGATTGCCCATTCCCTTAAGTGCCATAAGCGAGGCCCATTTGCTAAGTTCTTTCTGTCCCAGCAGCGTTAGTGCCTGGCGCAGTGATTGGATTTTATTGCTTAAGCCAAAAAAAGCTGAATTGATGAATTTAAGAAGGTTGTAGGAAAGCGATACATCCCGTTTTATAATAGCCTCCAGTTGGGCGAACTCTAAATAGGGCTGGTTGATTTCCCGCAGAATGCTAAGATAGTTGATCTTATAGCTGGGAATGTCTTTGCTGGACAGTACAACGGGCTTGCAGAAAAAGTATCCCTGAAAATAAGAGTAGCCCATCTGGAGAGCAGCCTGAAAATCGGCGTGGGTTTCGACTTTTTCCGCCAGAAATTTGATGGGATAGTTCCTGCATCGGTCCAGCAAAGCTTTTCTTTCTTCCGGAGGTGTGAGCCGGAAATCTACTTTTATAATGTCGGCCAGCTCAACAAAAGGTATAAACTTCGGCTTGAACACGAAATCGTCCAGCACCAGGCAGTAGCCGTCCTGCTTGAGTTTTCGACAGGCAGCAATCACCGCTTGGTCGGGTTCGATGTTTTCCAGGATTTCAACCGCAATCAGTTCTTTCGGCAGCATGGAGGGAATTTCATTTTTTAAAGAGTTAGCTGTAAAGTTAATAAAGGCCTTCTTACCGTTGGTCAGGTTCTCCATGCCGATTAGCAAAAAGCTGTTGACCACAACACTGTTGGTGGCCTGATCGCCGTCAGTGCCGTCGTAGGCATTGGCTACCTTGCTGCGAAACAGCAGCTCGTATCCAAAGACGTTCTGATTGCAGTCAAAAATAGGCTGCCGGGCTACATGTACTTCTGTTTCCTGGGCCATCATAAAAAAGACTCCTTTCCTATTAGTCTGGTACCGCTCTAGTATCTTTATAGCCTTAATCCAATGAATCTTGATGGTCTATTTTCCGTATCTCTCCGCTGCTGTCGGGCAGCATACTACGGTATAACGCCTTACCGCGCTTTGCGCTAAGACACAGAGCCTCAACATCATCCTGTGTTATAAGGTTTCCACAGTTCAAAGTCAGATTGGCCGGGTGGCTACCGTACAATTGCGTCCCGCCTGCTTGGCCTGGTATAAGCGCTTGTCGACCTGGTCGACAAGTTGATGAAAATCCGTTTCCTGGCCGGTGAACATGTAGACTCCGAAGCTGGCTGTGATGCACAGTTCTCCGGCCGAAGTTGGAATGGAGGTCTGTTCAATGGTTTTACGAAGGGTTTCCGTAATATGATAAGCCTGCGCTTCCGAACAATCACTTAAAGCCAATAAGAATTCTTCGCCGCCATAACGAGCGACCCAGTTTTCCTGTTTATGCCGCACATGCTCGTGCAACTTCTGGGCGAAAAACTTCAATACTTCGTCGCCGACGGCGTGCCCATATCTGTCGTTTACCTGTTTAAAATAGTCAATATCGGTCATGATCAGGGAAAAAGGCTGCTTATTCTGCCTCACCCGGGCAATTTCCAGCGGCAACTGCTTGTCGATGTAACGCCGGTTGTACATGGTGGTCAGGGCGTCGCGAAATACCAGATGGTAAAGATTATTCACAAAGTGATAGGTGAGGGAGTTGGTTTCTTTGGGGGCGGTCAACGCCTGCTCCAGTGCCTTGTCTTCTATACAGGCAATGAGCTCTAAGGTCTGAAGCTGTCCTGATATTTCCAGCGGGATAGCGGTGATGAGAAAGAATTTTCCATCCACGGCTTCAATCCGGACAAGAATTTGCCGGCAGCGGGCGGCCTCCAGACACATGCAATTCTGGCAGAACGACTCGGCAGTTCCGCAGCGGGAAAAAATGGCATGATGAGGAGAATTCCCGGGGGACTGGCAGGAAATAAGCGGTTGATGGGGTGCTGTCGGTGAAGGGGAGATAATTCTTGCTATATCGTAATATTTGGCTAATACCTTCAAATCGGTGGGAAGAAAGTCGCGAATCAATGGGATTGCCTCCTAGCAATAAGCCGGCGGACTTACGGCACGGAACCGAGGTCGGTTACCGAAGGCCGTTTGATGTAAGGGTGGTTGTTCCGGCACATCTGTGGTACTATATAATAAGGACAATTGTCCAATATTGTTGAAAAATGTTTATAAAGCGCACAAAAAATCTATTATATTCATTATGACAGCTTATCGGGCCGCTTACAATCTCTCCTATGTACAATCATTTAAGGAAAAAAGGGGAAAATACTATCCCCTGGAGATAGTAAAGAGTAGATAAAGGGGCATGACTTATGTCCTTTTTTGACAGGACGGCCTTTTGTCGATAAGAGAGGGGGCAGAAATAATGCAGATCAAACATCCGGACTGGTTGCAGATTCACCGGCAGCAGGGCGGTGTTCTGTATGGATATAATCAGGGCTGGTACAGGACTTCTTTTCAACGAACCAGAGGCTGCGGGCCGACGGCGGCGGCGATGCTGCTGGTATACCTAAACCGGCGTCAGCCCGGTTCGCTGCCTTATGAAGCCGGTAACCTAACCGAAATTGCCGATATACTGGAAGAGGTTTGGTCGTTTATTACTCCTGACCGGCTGCTGGGCCTTAACAGCACCGGTAAGTTTTGTGAAGGCGCCGGCAGATTGCTCAGCCATTATGGGCTGCCCTGGCGCTGCCAACGGCTGGGTATTAGCGCTTTGCACAAGAGAAGACCTTCGTTACAGGAAATCGTGCTATTTTTGGAGACAGCCCTGGCTGCCGATTATCCAGTTGCTTTTTTGAATTTGCACAAAGGAAAGGTGATGGAACTGGAAAGCTGGCATTGGCTGGTGATTACCGGTTTGCGCTATGAGGCCGAGCAAGACCGGTATAAGATCACTTGCTACGACAACGGACGCTGTTTGACAGTCGATCTGGGACTATGGCTGCAGACTACCCGCTTTGGCGGCGGTTTTGTCTATATTGAGCTGCCGGAAAATCATGAATAGAAAGGAAGCTTGCAAAAGGTCTGGGGCGTGTTCTCAAACTAACCGATAGTTTGAGAACACGCCCTAGACCGGACTCCCGGTGTTTGCAAACGTA
This sequence comes from Propionispora hippei DSM 15287, assembly GCF_900141835.1. Classification (NCBI taxonomy): domain Bacteria; kingdom Bacillati; phylum Bacillota; class Negativicutes; order Selenomonadales; family Sporomusaceae; genus Propionispora; species Propionispora hippei. The sequence goes on from NZ_FQZD01000011.1 coordinate 73,372, forward strand.
TAAGGTGTAATATGAATAATCAGGTATTATGGACGTTGGAATTTTTAGGCATGAGTGCCAGCAGTTTTTTTCAGTATATGACACACTATGCCCTGATTGCCGCTTTGCCAGTGGTGGTCATTGGCCAGTTGGGCGGCAATGAATGGCAGGCCGGTTTGGCGATGACCTTTTTTCAAATCGGCGCCGTGCTGTTCCGGCCCCTGGCAGGTAAATGGATTGATCAGTTTGATAAAAAAAGGATGCTGTTTGCCGTGCTGGCGGTGTTCTTCGCGGTGAGCGTAATGTATTTGGGTGTAACCGGGCTCGGTTTATCTTTCTTATTGTTAATTCGCTTTCTTCATGGCGGCGTGTTTGCCGTAGGCAGTACGGCGGTGGCGGCAACGGCCGCGCTGATTGTGCCGGAACAGCGAAAAGGGGAAGGCATCGGTTATTTTGCCATGTTTTCCACGCTGGCCATGGTGGTGGGGCCTTTTTTTAGTTTGACGCTGATTTCCCACTATACGCCGGAGGTTCTTTTTGCCAGTGTTGTTGTACTAGCCGCCCTCGCTTTTTGGACGGCCAATCGGAATACGTTGGATGGATTGGCCGGCAAGGGAAAAAAGCCGGGCGGCCGTTCGCTGCGCTGGCATGATTTTATCGAGGCCCGTGCTTTGCCGGTTGCTTTCATCGGCGGATTGCTGTTTTTTGCCTATGCCGGTGTGTTGGTATTTGTGCCGATTTATGCCCGTTTGCTTGAACTGACGCAATATACCAGCCTGTTTTTTGCGGTATACGCGCTATCCATCGTAATCACCCGCCCGCTGGTAGGCCGAGTGTTTGACCGGGCCGGCATGCATATGGTGGTATATCCGGGAATTATGCTGTTTGTGCTTGGCCTGGTCTGCCTGAGTCGGGTACAGGGAGCTGCCGGTTTTTTAATCGCCGCCGCAATCATTGGTGTGGGTTTCGGTGCCCTGAGTCCGACTTTTCAGGCACTGTCCGTTCAGGTTTCGCCCAGCCGGCGGGCCGGTGTGGCTACATCCACTTATTTTTTGGCGTTGGATGTCAGCGTGGGAATGGGATCTTTTTTTCTTAGTTTTCTGGCTGCCGGCGTCGGTTACCGCAGCATGTATTTATTTACCGCCTTGGTTGTCGGCCTGGCTGCCGTTGCCTACTATAATCTGCGACGGCGGCTTGTCAGCCGCGGCGGTTCTGCTGCTTAAGGTTGTGCTTGCCTGTTGCGGACCATAACAGGTCTGCCGTAAGGCAGAAGCTTTTGACATAGACATAAAAAACGCGCCGGTATGCTTGGCTGCTGCCAAGCATACCGGCGCGTTTTGCCGTTAGAGGGACAATCCAATCGGTGATAGCCCTAGCTGGGTAATGGTCTGTAAATCGGTGTCGGCGCCGCGGCCGCTGGTGGTCAGGTAATTGCCCAGCAGCATGCCGTTGATTCCCGATAAAAAACCTAAAGGTACAAGCTCACCCAAATTGCGTTCCCGGCCGCCGGCGTACCGGATAATTTTGTCCGGCAGGATAAAACGGAAAATCGCAAAGGTCTGTAAAATTTCCAGCGGATGCAGACGGGCGACATTTTCTACCGGTGTTCCTTTAATCGGATTCAAGACATTGATCGGGACCGAATCCACGTTAAGTTCCTTGAGGGCAAAGGCCAATTCAATCCGCTGCCGCCAGGATTCGCCTAAGCCGATAATGCCGCCGGAGCAGACTTCCAGACCGGCCGCTTTGACTTTTTTGATGGTGGCTACCCGGTCATTATAGCTATGGGTGGAACAAATTTGGCTAAAAAAGCTTTTGCTGCTTTCCAGGTTGTGGTGATAACGGGTAATGCCTGCCTGTTTTAAGGCAGCTACGTGTTCATCGGACAGGATGCCGAGCGAACAGCAGCGTTGTAAGGTGGTTTCGCGGCCGATGCGTTGAATGGCCTGGGTGATATTGGGGAAATCGGCATCGTTTTTCATGCCGCAGCCGGAGGTAACAATACAAAAACGGTAGGCGCCGTGAGCTTCCGCCTGTTTGGCCGCCGTTACCAGGGCTTGTTCGCTAAGCAGGGGATAGCTTTCTATTTGTGTGCGATGATGGGCCGACTGGGCGCAAAAACTGCAATTCTCCGAGCAGTTGCCGGAACGGGCGTTGACGATTTCGCAGGTGTCGATGGTTGAGCCGGTAAAGTAAACGCGTATTTTATTGGCCAAACTTAGCAAAACGGGAATATCATCCTCCGCCAGCTCGGTTAAGGCCAGGGCGTCGTCAAAAGAAAGGGCGGAGCCGCTTAATACTGTCTGAGCCAGATCAAATAAGTCTTGAAGTTTCATTATAAAATCTCCTTTGTATAATCGGCCGGAAGCAGGCCGGCATCGTGAATCATAGTAAAGTCATCGGCCGCCTGGCGGCCTTTAAACGTTAAGTAATTGCCGATAATCAGTCCGTTGGCCCCGGCCAGCATGAGCAGGCCCTGCATATCGCGCAGGTTGATTTCCCGCCCGCCGGCGGGGCGGATGATGCGGTCCGGCAGGAGAAAACGAAACATGGCAAAGGCTTTTATGATAGCAAGGGCCGGCAGGGGAGCTGTTTTTTCCAGAGCGGTTCCTTTTATCGGATTTAAAATATTGATGGGAACCGAAGCGACCTGAAGCTCCCGCAGGGTGAGTGCCAGGCTGATCCGATCCTCCCAGCTTTCGCCAAGGCCGATGATGCCGCCGGTACAAAGCTCCAGCCCGGCGTTCCTGGCGGCCTGAACGGTTGCCAGCCGGTCCTGGTAAGAATGGGTGGTGCAAATTTCGGAATAAAATTGCCGGCTGGTTTCGAGGTTGTGGGCGTAGCGTCTGACGCCGGCAGCGGCCAGTCGCCGGGCCTGGGGGCCGGAAATGGTGCCCAGGTTGGCACAGACAGCCAGACCGGTGACGGTGGTGATGCCCCGGATTATTTCCAGAATCCGTTCAAAATCGGGATCGCCCTCCATTCCTCTGCCACTGGTGACCAGACTGATGCGGGTAGCTCCGCTGCGCTGGGCTTCCTGCGCTTTTTTCAGCAGTTCATCGAAAGATAGCAGAGGATAGACCGGAGCGTCAGTTTGATGATAAGCTGATTGGGCGCAGAACTTACAGTCTTCTGAACAAGTGCCGGATCGGGCATTGATGATGCCGCACATGTCGACAGCCGGTCCTTTATAGTGTTCACGGATTTTGTTGGCGTAGGCTGCCAGCAGCAAGATATCCGAGCCCTCGGCGTCGGTTAACTGCAGGGCTTCGCTACCGGTTAAAGTAGCGCCGTCAAGTACTTTTTCGGCCAAGTCTTTAATTAAATCGAGCATAAGGAACTCCTTTACTGGCAAAATGCTAACTTTGTTGTATAGTCGGTTTACGATTCGGATATACATTGACTAAGTAGGGTAAAAGAAAAGCCTTGCGGAAGAATTTGCCGGTGGCAGGAACCGACCGGCTTAACGAGAAATATTTATATAATTTATCATTTGCGGTGAAGGGGTGTTGGCATGAAAAAAGTAGGCGTGGTTTTAGCGGGATGTGGCGTGTTTGACGGTTCCGAAATTCATGAGGCAGTATTGACCTTGCTGTTTCTCAGTGAGGTGCAGGCTGAAGCGCAGGTCTTTGCTCCCGATAAGAAGCAGCTTCAGGTCATTAATCATGCTACGCAGCAGGAGACGACGGAAAGCCGGAATGTGCTGGTCGAGTCCGCCCGCATCGCTCGCGGCAATGCTATGCCGCTTGAAAAACTGGACATGGCGGTGCTTGACGCCGTGATTTTTCCCGGTGGGTTCGGTGCGGCAAAAAATCTGTGTAGCTTTGCAATTGACGGTCCGGACAGCGTAATTGATCCGGCAGTGGCCCGGGTGATTCGCGAAGCCCACCGGCAGGAAAAACCGATTGGCGCCATGTGCATCGCGCCGGTGCTGGTGGCGCTGGCCTTTAAGGAAACTACGGTGCGGCCCCGCTTATCGGTCGGCTCCGACCAAGAGGTTCATTCCGTCCTGAAAGCCTGGCGGGCAAATACAGTCTGCGCCGGGGTGACTGATGTCGTAGTGGATGAAAAGAATAAAATCGTGACAACGCCTGCGTATATGCTTGGGCAAAATATCGCCGAAGTGGCCGCAGGCATAGAAAAGCTGGTCCAAGAAGTGTTAAGGCTGGCTTAAGACCAACAATGATAGCGAAGGTGAAAAATTGGACTTGGAACTTTAAAAGAATTCCGGGTCCAACTTGTGCCAGCCCCCTGCGTTTTTTAAAATCAGGCCGAATTTTTGATGAAACCGATACGGCGCAAAATGGCAAGAACTTTTACCCCCGTGGCGGCAATCAGGACCGATAAAATCATATCGGGTATAATATAGGGGGTAAAGCCTACGGCCAATGCCTTGCTCAAGGCCATACTTTTGCCCAGATATAGGTTGACGATTAAATACAAATAGGGAACTCCTATCAGATAAATCAAAAACAAGCCAAGCAGTACGGCGCCGAGTAATTTGGCAAAAGTGACGGCAGCGCCGAAGCGTTCCATACATTTGCCGATGACATAGGCACAAAGGGCAAAGCCCAGTAAATAACCAAAGGTGGGCTGTAATATGTAGGCGGGCCCGCCGCCGTTAACAAACACCGGAATGCCGATCAGTCCGAGCAAAATGTACAAGGCCTGTGAATACAGCCCCTGTCGGGAGCCTAGCAGGATACCGGCATAGGCACAGAATAAAAACTGTAAGGTGTAGGGAACGATAGGCGTCGGAATTTTAATAAAGGCGCCTACAGCCGTCAAAGCGGCAAAGATGGCGATTAACAGCATGTCGCGCAGGGAAAGCTTCATAGAGATACCTCCAGGGTTATAGTGTTTTGGGGCAAACGGAAAAATAAATACCATTGTTAACTTATTATTTATTATTGGTTAACAATGGTATCATACACTGAAACAGGTTAAAAGTAAAGGCTGTAGAATAACCGGAGGCTTCCGGGTTATGGTTAAAAATAACAAGAGATAAATATATCGCATATTATTTTAAGGATAAACGACTTTTTAGCTTATTTTTCGATTATTTTCAAAGAATATCGACAGATGAGCAAGTTTTTGATATGATTAGATTCATGAATTGATACCATAGCCAGTCCAATCTGTTGAAAAGTGACCGGATGGGTTCCGTAACACGTGTTGTCGCTAAGCGGCATACTTCGGTATGTTCCGTTTCGCCGCCCTTTTTACGAAACCTGTTCTTTTCATGTGCTTGCTGCTGGCAATTGGTCAGGTTTTATTATCTTTTTAATAGCAGGAGTTTGATGATGAAGATAGCCACGCCTTATTATTTAATTGATGAAAATAAATTGCTGCGCAATATGGAAATTATTCGTCAGGTACGTCAGCTTTCCGGTGCCAAATCGGTATTGGCCCTTAAATGCTTTTCCACCTGGTCGGTCTTTGAATTAATGCGCCGGTATATGGATGGAACGACATCCAGCTCGTTGTTCGAAGCCCGGCTGGGTTATGAGAAGTTCGGCAAGGAGACGCATGCTTACTGTGTCGGTTATTCGGCGGAAGATATCCGGGCGGTAACGGCGTTTGCCGACAAGGTGATTTTTAATTCCGCTTCGCAGCTGGAGCGATACTATGAACTGGTAAAGACAAAAAAAGTCGGCCTGCGGGTCAATCCGGGTATCAGCCATTCTCATTTTGATCTGGCCGACCCGGCCCGGCGCCATTCTCGGCTGGGTGTAACTGATAAGGCGGTGCTGGCGGCGCAGTTGCCGCGGCTTAGCGGCTTCATGTTTCATTATAACTGTGAAAATGATGACTATCCTGCCTTTGTCCGCCAGCTTGACTATATCGGTGAACAGTACGGGGATATGCTAAAGGAACTGGAGTGGATAAGCCTGGGTGGCGGCATCTACTTTACCAAGGAAGGTTATCCGGTGGAGGCATTTAGCCGGACGCTGGCCGACTTCGCCAGGACCTACGGGGTGCAGATTTATCTGGAACCGGGAGAAAGCGCCATAACCGGTGCCGCCGAGCTGGTGACCCGTGTCGTCGATATTGTACAGAACGAGGTCGATATTGCCATTGTCGATGCCTCGGTGGAAGGGCATATGCTGGATTTATTAATCTACCGTCTGGCGGCCAAAATAGAGGCGGAACAAGCCACAGGGCACTCTTATATGGTAGCCGGCTGTTCCTGCCTGGCCGGTGATGTCTTTGGCACCTTTCGCTTTGCTGACAGACTGGAGGTTGGCAGTGAAATCCGTTTTGCCGATGCTGCCGGCTATACCATGGTGAAGAAAAACTGGTTCAACGGTCTCGCCATGCCGGCCATTGCCGTAAAGCGGCTGGACGGTACACTGGAGGTTGTCCGAACCTTTGATTATGCAGATTTCCTAACTAGTTTATCATAAATATCTTTTTTTAAAATTTAGGAGGAGAGAAATGAGAAAAAATGTTTTAATTGTAGGTGCTGGGGGAGTAGCGCATGTCGTAGCCCACAAATGCGCTATGAACAACGATGTATTGGGGGATATCTGCATTGCATCGCGTACCCAGCAAAAATGTGAGGCTATCATTGAAAGCGTATTGCGTAAGAATCATCTGAAAGATCCTGCCCGAAAATTATACGCGAGGCAAGTGGATGCCCTAAATGTTCCCGAGTTAGTCAACCTGATTAAAGAAACCAAATCTGAAATGGTCATCAATGTGGGGCAGTCGTACATTAATATGTCCGTTTTGGAAGCTTGTATAGAGACAGGTGCGGTATACATGGATACTGCCATCCATGAAGAGCCCGACAAGGTTTGTGAAAATCCGCCCTGGTATGCCAACTATGAATGGAAACGCAGGGAGCGCTGTGCCGCTCAGGGAGTTACCGCTATTTTGGGTATCGGTTTTGATCCCGGGGTGGTAAACGCCTGGTGTGCGCTGGCCCGCGATGAATATTTCGATACCATTGACACTATCGACATTCTGGATGTTAACGCCGGCAGTCACGGCAAATATTTTGCCACTAACTTCGATCCGGAGATCAACTTTAGAGAATTCAAAAAGGTGTGGACCTGGGTGGATCGCCAATGGGTGCAACAGAAGGTTCATTCCATCCGGGTCGATTATGATTTCCCCGTGGTGGGGAGCTGCCCGGTTTATCTGACCGGACATGATGAACTGCATTCGCTTTCCAAAAATATAGATGCCAATTCCATCCGTTTCTGGATGGGTTTTGGCGATCACTATCTGAATGTGTTCTCTGTGCTGACAAATATCGGTCTTACCTCGGAGAAACCGATCAAAGTGGCCGAAGGTGTGGAAATTGCCCCGTTGAAAGTGTTGAAGGCCTTGCTGCCCGATCCCTCCTCCCTGGCACCTGGCTATACCGGCAAGACCTGCATCGGTAACTTTATCCGCGGCACAAAAGATGGTAAACCGCGCGAAATTTTTATTTACAATACCTGTGATCATGCGGAATGCTATAAAGAACTGGAGTCCCAGGCCATCAGCTATACGGCGGGAGTTCCGGCCGCGGCTGCGGCGATTCTGGTTGCCCGCGGTGACTGGGATGTGAAGACAATGGTCAATGTGGAGGAACTGCCCCCCAGACCGCTATTGGACCTGCTGGATAGCATGGGCTTGCCGACCGAGGTCAGCGAAACCCCGGTGACCTTTACGGCACCTGTCATTGAGCATGTAGCTTCAGTATAAATGAATGTATAAAAGTCCCCTATGTTTACGGAAAGCGTAAACATAGGGGACTTTTATTTCCTTTACGGCTATGTGTTTATAAAATTTTCCTTATCTTTTTTCGCAACGGGCAGTATACTTTTGCTGTTGTCTGTAATATAATACGATATATGAACATGTATTCATATATCGGAGGTGTTGGCGATGACGTCTGATTGTACAATGGATACCTGCGAGGAATTGTGCGAACATCCCCAGGTAGTATGTCTGGCCAGAAAGGACGCTTTGCCGGAAACGGAAGCGCAGCAGGTGGCCGAAACTTTTAAATTATTAGGGGATGCCACGAGGATAAAGATGCTGCATGCCTTAGCAAAACGGGAGCTATGCGTGTGTGATCTGGCCGCCGTGGTGGAGATGGGCCAATCGGCTGTTTCGCATCAACTGCGGCTATTGCGCAGTGCCCGTTTAGTCAAATATCGTAAGGAAGGAAAGATGGCCTGGTATTCGCTTGACGATACACACATTGAGTCATTACTGGCTCAATGTGTGGAACATACCAGACATCGCTAAGGAGGCGAACAATGAGCCATTCACATAGTAAAAGTCATGATATTTCCTGCCAGCGGGGCTGCTGTGACGGGACGGTGGCACCAGTCGCCGCCATTTGCAGCTGCTCTGCTGAAAGCGTGGCTGTGGAACCGGATACGGTGGACTGCCATCGGGCGGACTGTGGTCCGGCGGTGCCGGCAAACCAGGCTATTGCCCGATTCGAGCTGGAAGGGCTGGATTGTGGTGATTGTGCCGCTAAGCTGGAAAAAGCCTTAAACCGGCTGCCGGGTATCAGCCGGGCCAGCGTGTCTTTCGCAACGGCTAAGCTTCAAGTGACGTATGATCCGGAGCTGACGGGTACGGCCGCTATTCTCGCCGCCGTGCGGGGCTTTGGTTATACGGGGCGTCTACTCGCCGGGCCAGGACCGGTAACAGACAGAAAAAGCATGGTGTTTGTTATTTCCGGCATGGATTGTGCCGATTGCGCCAAGGGACTGGAAAAGCGGATTAGTAAACTGACCGGCGTATACGCGGCACAGGTGAACTTTGCCACCGGCAAGCTACTGGTGGAGCACAGTCTGCCGGTGGAAGCCATTTATCAGGCGGTGGAGCAGGCCGGTTATAAGGCAAGGCTTGAACTGAAAGGAACGGAGACCTCGACGGGAACGGCTTGGTGGAAGCATGCCAGAACCGGAGCCACCGCTCTGGCCGGTATCCTGTTGGTTGTGGCAACTCTGGCAAATTGGCTGGGCTGCGGTGAAGCTGTTGTTTCTTTTCTTTATGTTGCCGCTGCCATTGCCGGTGGTTATCATACGGCAAGAAGCGGCCTATACGGAATCCGGTCACTGACCTTCGATATGAATTTTCTTATGACGGTTGCCGTTTTTGGGGCTTTTGCCATTGGTGAAGGAAGCGAAGGGGCTACGGTAGCATTCCTATTTTCCTTTGGCAATACGCTGCAAGCGTATACCGTAGATAAAACCCGGCAATCCATCCGGGCTTTGATGGAATTGGCACCGCCGGAAGCTCTGGTGCTGCGGAACGGACAGGAACTGCGGCTGCCGGTAGAAGAGATTGTGGTCGGTGATATCCTTTTGGTAAAGCCCGGTGAGCGGATTGCTATGGACGGCATCGTGGCGGAAGGAATATCAGCCGTTAACCAGGCGGCCATCACCGGTGAAGCCATTCCGGTGGAAAAGCAGGCGGGCGATACCATCTATGCCGGCACGCTGAATGAAAATGGCGCCCTGTCTGTCCGGGTAACCAGAGCAGCCGGCGATTCTACTTTGGCCAGAATTATGAAACTGGTGGAAGAAGCGCAGGCGCAAAAAGCGCCTTCCCAACAGTTTGTCGATGTATTTTCTAAATATTATACTCCAGCCGTTCTGCTGGGGGCACTGGGGGTTATGTTGATCCCCTGGCTGGCGTTCGGACTATCTTTTACCGAATGGTTTTATAAAGGTCTTGTGTTGTTGGTGATCTCCTGCCCCTGTGCGCTGGTTATTTCCACGCCGGTTTCCATTGTGGCGGCTATCGGCAACGCGTCCGCCAACGGAGTTTTGATTAAAGGCGGTGCCTATCTGGAGGAACTGGGTTCCATTGAGGCTATTGCTTTCGATAAGACCGGCACGCTGACGACAGGTCAGCCGGTGGTAACCGGTTTGCTGCCAGTGCAGCCGGTAACGGAACAGGAACTTTTACGGATTGCCGCTTCCATTGAAAAGTTTTCGGAGCATCCGCTGGCAGCGGCAATTTTACAGAAGGCCGCGGGACTTCCCCTGCTGCCGGCGAAAGGCTTTACGGCGCTGGTTGGACGGGGGGCACAAGCCGAGCTGGCGGGAAATACCGTATATATCGGTAATCGGCGGCTGATGGAAGAACTCGGGCTTTCCACGGCGGTTTGCGAGCCGGCTGTCACAGCCTGGCTGCAACAGGGAAAAACAGTCATGTTTGTCGGTAACCGTCGGGAATTACTCGGCGTCATCGCCGTAGCCGATACGGTCCGGGACAATGCCGGCGAAGCGATCGCGGCACTGCGCCGGGCCGGCATAAAGCACACGGCTATGCTTACCGGCGATCAGACCGCCGTGGCTGCCTGGATTGCCGGCAGTTTGCAGCTTGATTCCTATTACAGCGAGCTGCTGCCGGAAGATAAGGTGGCGATCGTTAAAAAAATGGCGGCAGACTATGGCCGGGTTGTTATGGTGGGAGACGGGGTGAATGACGCTCCGGCCCTGGCGGCGGCCAACATCGGGATTGCCATGGGCGTAGCCGGCTCGGATACTGCGCTGGAAACAGCCGATGTGGCCCTGATGTCCGACGATCTGGGCAAGTTATCTTATGTAATGCGTCTTAGCCGCAAGTCAGTAGCCATTATCAAGCAGAATATCGGCTTTTCCGTCCTGATAAAGGTGCTGTTCATCTGGCTGACATTGGCCGGTCACGGCAATCTGTGGATGGCTGTGTTTGCCGATACGGGTTCTTCTATCCTGGTAACACTAAACGGCATGCGCCTTATGCGCCGGCTGGCATAAGCGGTTTGTTGCGTTGGACAGTTGCATTAAAACGGCATTTGCCATAAAATAGAGGGTATATTTTTAATTGCACCAAATAGCGAGGAGACCTTATGAACGATTCACAGAATATAGCGGCAGAGAGGCCAGCCGAAATAAGGCAGGCTGTCCTCTGGACCGCCTGCCTGCTCGGCTGGCTGTCCGCCTTCGGGCCGTTATCCATTGATATGTATCTGCCGGCTATGCCTCATCTGGCCAATGACCTGCAGGCCAGCACTTCCCTGGCCCAGCTTAGTTTGACCGCCTGTCTGCTGGGGATTGCGCTGGGACAGATCTTTATCGGGCCCCTTAGCGACACCTACGGACGGCGGGGGCCCTTATTGGCCGGGTTAGCCATTTACGCTGCCGCCTCGTTTTTATGTGTCCTGGCGCCGACGATGGAACTGTTTGTTGCCATGCGGTTTGTTCAGGGGCTGGCTGGTTCCGCCGGGGTGGTTATTTCCAGGGCAACGGTCAGGGATCTTTACTCCGGACCGGCGATGACCCGTTTTTTTGCCCTGCTGATGCTTATTAACGGCTTTGCTCCCATTTTTGCACCGGTCTTGGGTGGTCAGATTCTGGCGTTTACTTCCTGGCGGGGAATTTTTATCGTCCTGGCCGGCATTGGCCTTGCTATGCTGGCCAGCGTTTTTTTCGGGTTACGTGAGACGCTGCCGCTTAAGCGGCGTTCCCGGGGTGGTATCGCCAATAGTTTGAGGACATACCGCAGCTTGCTGGGCAACCGGACCTTTATGGGGTATGCGCTGGCCCAGGGCTTTGTTTCGGCGGCGATGTTTGCCTATATTTCCGGCTCTCCCTTTGTATTGCAGGATATTTACGGTGTTTCGCCGCAAATGTTCAGCGTTTATTTTGGCATAAACGGCTTAGGCATTATCCTGGCCGGGCAGATAACCGGCCGTTTGGCCGGGCGCATCAGCGAAACCCGGCTGCTGATTGCCGGTCTGGGGATTTCCTTTGTGGGAGGAGCGGCGCTGCTCCTGATGATTTTGCTGCAAGGTTCGTTATATATGATTCTGGTTCCATTATTTTTGGTCATTGCCAGTGTGGGGATTGTCGGGACAAGTTGTTTTGCCTTGGCCATGCAGGATCAGGCCAAGGCAGCCGGCAGCGCCTCGGCCTTGATCGGGCTATTCTCCTTCGTGTTCGGCGGCGTTATGGCGCCCTTGGTCGGTATCGCCGGCAGCCGGACGGCTGTGCCGATGGGTGTGATCATTGCTCTGGCGGAGACGGCCGCTGTATTAAGTTATGTCTGGCTGGTAAAGCATAAAAAAGATTAATCACGGACAAAGAAATACAGGCAAAAGGCGCGCCGGGCGGTTAACGCGGCGCGCCTTTTGCCTGTAGCGGCAGTATCAATTATCTTATGATATGGCTGATGCGTACATCGCCGCCATCATTTAAATCCAGCACGGTACCGTCCTCTAACTGGACTATCGAGCGGGAGGGCCAGCGCTTGTTTGTGCAGACGACACGCCCCTTGCTGCCATTGGTCAGCATAACCGGATCGCCGGTTAGAAAATTGGTCATGTGGCTGGTGAAGGTGAGGCAGGCTTTGGGATCCAGGCGGTATACCTCGTGCTGCAGCTTCTCAATGCTGCAGTAAGGGCTCAACATGCCTGGATCACGATTGATAGTCAACGCTTCATCGTAGAGATCGGCAATGGCAATAATTTTAGCGTAGGGATGAATGTCGGCACCGGACAATCCCTTCGGATAGCCGCTGCCATCCTCCCTTTCATGGTGATCGGTCACACCCAGGCGGACGCTTTCGGCAATACCGGAAACCTTGCTAAGCAGTTCATAGCCTAACGTAACATGCTGCTTATAGGTTTCATAATGGTCGGTCGAGAGCTTATGAGGCCTGTTGACCAGCTTGGGCGGCAGGAGGGATTTGCCGACATCATGCAGCAGGCCGGCCAGTGAAATGGCATGAATGCTTTCCGGCGGGTACTTAAGCCACAGTGCAATCAGGCCGGCAATGACACTGACGTTGACGCTATGGCGAAACGTATAGTCATCGCAGGGGGGTAAATTATATAACTGATCAATAACATTACCGGCGGTGGTCAGGTTATGGGCTAAATCATCGGCTGTTTTCTGAAATGTGGCAAGCGGGAGCATACGGGTTTGGCGGATTGTGTCGAAGGCCTGCTCGACCACATCGACCGATTGGTTATAGGTGTTTAAAAATTTTTGGAGAGCCGGATCGGCAATGACCTGTTCCGTGACTTCGCTCCAAATGGATACGCTTTGGATGTTCCAGGTTTCCAGTTTTTTTATAATAGGTTGTGTAACTACTGTGCCCTGATTAATCAGAACATTACCGTACTCCGAATAGACATCCTTGGCCAATTCGGTGCCGGACACTAAAAAGGCTACCGGTTGCTCGACAATTTTTCTTGATGTTTCTGTCATATGCTTGCACCTCAACCTCATTATTTCCATGTGGCATTGGTAAAATTTTCGCTGCGCCGGAAATAAACCCTTCTTTTTTGCCAAAATTTCCGCCATGTACAGCCGGTGAATCGAGGAATAAAAAAACAGGTACAGTCAATTGACCGGGAGCTGTGCTTACCAGAACGGCAGCAGCCTGGCAGGGCAGGGAAATCAGGCTTGGTGTGGAATTATTAATAACCTTATGAAAAACAAGGCAGACAGGAGCTGGGATGATTGAAAAAACTGCCAAGACTGCAAACAAGGATTATTTTGCTGGTATGCAGCCTGGTCACCGCCTGTTTGCTGGTTACCGGTTTCTTGATATCCAGGGTAATGAAAGCCGACATTCATAGTCAGACTGGAAATCAGGCGCTTGGTGTGGCCCGGCAGGTTGCGTTTGATCCCCTGGTTGCTCAGGCACTCAAGCTGGGGCGGGATGATGGGCGGGTGCAGGCTTTTGCCAGCCGCTGTATGGCCGCTGCCAAGGTGGACTTTATTGTCGTTTTTGACATGGCAGGCATCAGATGGTCTCATCGCGACCCGGAGAAGGTAGGCCAGCATGTGGTTGGCGGCGATGAAGCGGCTGTTCTGGCCGGCAGTGAATACACCTCTGTCGCCGAGGGCACGCTGGGTTCCTCGGTCAGGGCGTTTACTCCCGTGTACGATGAGAAGGGCAAACAGGTGGGAGCCGTACTGGTCGGGATATTGATGACTCAGGTCGATAAGTTGCAGCGCCAGATAGACCTGATTATCGTGATGATTACTCTCCTGGGACTGACGTTCGGGATAGGGGGGGCCCTGCTGCTGGCAAGCAATGTAAAAAAGACGTTGTTTGGTCTGGAACCGGAAGAGATTGCCAAGCTACTGGAAGAGCGCAGCGCCATGCTGCAATCGGTGCGGGAAGGCATTGTGGCGGTGGACAGAGGCGGGCATATTTCATTGATTAATGATGTGGGCCGTCACATGCTGGGCGTGCCGGTGGCGGAGAAAATGCTGCTGGGTAAACTGGTGTCCGAAGTGGTCCCCAATAGCCGCCTGGTAGAGGTTATGCAGTCCGGTAAACTGGAATTCGATCAAGAACAGAATATCTTCGGCACATCCGTATTGACCAGCCGGGTGCCCCTGGTTGTAAATGGGAAAACGGTAGGCGCCATTGCCACTTTCCGGGATAAGACGGAGGTAAAGCGGTTGGCCGAGGAGCTGACGGGAGTACGGATGTATGTAGAGGCTTTGCGTTCCCAGGCCCATGAGTTTATGAATCGTCTTCACGTGATTTTGGGGTTGGTCCGCCTGGAGTGCTACGACCAATTGGCAGCCTACATCAATCAAATTGCTTTCGATCATCAGACGGAAGTTGATTTTGTCAGCCGCCGGATCAAAGATCCTGTGATAGCCGGTTTTATTTTGAGTAAGCTGAGTCTGGCCCGGGAAAAAAGCATACCGATGCAGTTGACGGAGAACAGTTGTTTACCGGGACCGAAGCAGACGGACATGTCCCATGAACTGGTCACCATCATTGGCAATTTGGTGGAAAATGCCTTTGATGCTCTGGCCCAAGCAGCGCTACGGGAGGTTACCCTTCATATTTTTTACGAGGCCGAAAAATTGACCATCAGCGTCAGTGATACAGGGCCGGGAATTTCCGGTGAACTGGCGGCAACGTTGTTTGAATGCGGGGTATCCACCAAGGCTGTGAACCGGGGAATTGGCCTCTCTTTGGTTAAACGCAGTGTCGAGCGATTGAGCGGAACGGTAACATATACATCCAATACGGCACAAGGCACGGTATTTACGGTGACTGTTCCCTATGAAAGTAAGGTGATACTATGTTAGCTGTGCTTATTGTGGAAGATGATCCCATGGTAGCGGAATTAAACCGGCGTTATTTGGAACAACTGGAGGGTTACCGGCTGGCCGGCATTGCCAGCAACGGCGAAGCGGCCTTGCGGTTATTGCGCCAGACGGCAGTCGATGTTGTCCTGCTGGATGTTTTCATGCCCGGCATGAACGGTCTGGAGCTATTGCGGGCGATCAGGCAAGCGCAGCATGGGGTTGATGTCATCCTGGTCACAGCGGCTCATGATGTGGCCACAGTAGAGCAGGCCTTGCGCCAGGGGGTGGTGGATTATTTAATCAAGCCCTTTGAGTTTACCCGCTTTCAGACGGCTTTGCTCAATTATAGCCGGCGCCGCAAATCAATCAGCGAACAGCAGAGTTTTTGCCAGCAGGATTTGGACAAGCAGTTTTTTACTCCTCAGCGTTCCGGTGAGGCGGCTGCTCTTCCCAAGGGGCTTGACCGGAATACAATCAGGACTATCTGGGAACAAATAGTAAGGATCAAGCGGGAGTTTAGTGCCGATGAAATTGCCGGAATAGTAGGGCTGTCCCAGGTATCGATGCGTAAATATCTGAAGTATCTGCAGGGCTTGGAACTAATCAGCGCCGAGGTCAGCTATGGCGCTGTCGGCAGGCCGCTGTACAAGTACCGCTGCATCAATAAACAGGCGAATATGTTTTGAGCAAAAGAGTAAGTTTCCGACAGGAGACTTACTTTTTTTAATTAAAAAACTCTTAAATAAATTTCCAATGATGTACGCCGGCAAAGAAGTTTATTACAATAAATAAAATATTGCAAGAAAGGGGATATGAATGATGATTGGTTTACAGCTATTAGTGATCCTGCTCTGTCTGCTGGTGGGCACCCGGTATGGTGGGATGGGATTAGGGCTGATCAGTGGTTTCGGACTTTTTATACTTACTTTCTTTTTTGGTGTGCAGCCGGGTACGCCGCCTGTCGAGGTGATGCTGACTATCCTGGCCGTTATCGGCTGTGCGTCGGTACTGCAGACGGCAGGCGGTCTGAATGTTATGATGCGGTTTGCCGAAAGATTGTTGCGCCGCCATCCCGACTACATTACGATTTTGGCGCCGCTGACGACTTGGACACTTACTTTCTTATGCGGTACCGGCCATGTGGTATACACGATGTTTCCAATAATTTACGACATTGCGATTAAGAAAAATATCCGCCCCGAACGGCCTATGGCCGTTGCTTCGGTGGCATCCCAGATGGGAATTGGCGCCTCGCCGGTATCGGTTTCGGTCGTTTCGTTGGTGTCTATTCTGGCGCAGGCTCATGGTGTCGGACAGGCTATCGGTATTATCCAGTTATTGTCGGTGTCTATTCCGGCGACTTTCTTCGGGGTTTTGGCGGCCGCTTTGTGGAGTATGCGGCGAGGCCGGGATTTGGATAAGGACCCGGAGTTTCAGGCTAAGCTGCAGGATCCCGAGCAAAAAGCGTATATTTATGGCAGTTCGGATACCATGCTGGACAAAGTGTTTCCCAGGCAGGCCTATTGGGCTACCTGGATTTTCTTTGCGGCCATTGTTCTGGTTGTCCTGCTAGGTGCTTTTCCTGGTCTGCGCCCATCCTTTGCCGGTGCCAACGGCAAGCTAAGTCCCTTGTCGATGAATTTGGCCATTCAGATGATGATGCTGATTGCCGGTGCCGTGATTATGATCGTCTGCAAGGTGGATTCCCGGGAGGTGTCCAACGGCAATGTCTTCAAGGCAGGCATGGTGGCCATCATTTCGGTATTCGGTGTAGCATGGATGAGCGACAGCTTCTTCCAGGTTCATTTCAAGCTGCTGCAGCAGTCGCTGGCCGGTGTCGTAGCCAGTCAGCCCTGGATGTATGCCGTTGTTCTGTTCTTAGTTTCCAAACTGGTAAACAGTCAGGGAGCAGCGATTGTGGCGATTGCGCCGATCGGTCTTAACCTGGGTGTGGACCCCCGGTTGATTGTGGCCTTTTTCCCGGCGGCGTACGGCTATTTCGTGCTGCCTACCTATCCGAGTGATTTGGCCTGTATTGGTTTTGACCGTTCAGGTACGACGAAAATAGGCAAGTTCATTATTAATCACAGTTTTATTCTGCCTGGTATTATCGGTGTGATAACAGGCTGTATCGTAGGCTATACACTGGTAAGCATATTATTTTAAATGCAGGAAAAAAAGGTCTGTTGTCAGGCCTTTTTTTGTATACCGTAATAATGATTTCTAGTTGACAAATTATTACTTTTACTGGATACTAAGAGAGTGTCAATTGTGCAAAGCAGTAAAAATGAATATTGGGCAAACCTGCCGAAAGGCAGGGACGCAAAGCTACGGGTCTAACGACAATGAATTTTGCCTATGATCGCCATGCCGCCAAGTAACCGAGGGGTTAGTTGTTTTGTAGGACAGGGCTATCCCTGTCTTTTTTGCATGGTCAAAAGAAGCTAACCCGTCTGATCGTTAGACCGGCAAGTAGTTTGCCAGACTTGCGCGGCATTGCGGACAGGGCATGAGTCCCTGGGGCGTCTGGCAAGAATGATGGAAGGAGGCGGTTAGGACTGAGCGACAAGGTAAGGGTTCCCGACTTTTGGTGTAGAGGAAGTAAAAACGGGTAGAGGAGATTCAGTGAACAGTGAAATTAACGATAGGTAAAAAGATTTTTGGGGCTTTTCTTGTTATTATTAGCGGCATGGTTCTCTTGAGCGGTTATACTTACTATAAAATTGGCCAGATTAATGAAGAGTACCAGTCTACTACAACGATAAACATTGAAAAACTGATTCTGGCGGAGGAACTGTCCGCTAATATTGTAGATGAAGCCGCGACGGTCCGTAAATTTAATCTTACCGGCGATCCGGCGGCACGGGAAGAGTTTGCTGCTATCCGAAAGGAATCAAACGACAGAATTGACCGGATGGAGCATATTTTTGTAACGGAAAGTGCGAAGAAAAGCATAGTCGAGATTAAGGCGGCCAAGGCGGAATACGAACAATTGGCCACCCAGGCCATGCAGGCAGGTCTGGCCAATGATCAGCAAGCTCTGAAAACCATCATCCAACAAGGGACTGTTCCCTATGCAAAGGTAACCAAGCAAACGGATGAACTGGTTGATATGATTAAGGAGTATGTTAAAACAGAACAGGCGAAAATTGCCGACAAAGCAACAACCAATCAGCGGGTTCTTTTCATTATCAACGGCCTGATTATTGTGCTGGCTGTTGCCATTAGTATTAAACTTAATAGCTCCATCTCTACGGCGGTAGGCCAATTGGTCCGGGCAGTTACGGAGATTGCCGGCGGGAAAATTACCCGAGACAGTATTCGCGTACAGTCAAATGATGAAATCGCTGATTTGGCTGCTGCGGTAAATACGATGAAAAGCAATATGCGGACAATGATTCAGCAGGTTATGGATTCGGCCGAACTATTGGCTGCTTCTTCGGCGCAGTTAAAGGATAATTCCGGCCAAATGGCGCAGGCCGGCAGCCAGGTGGCGGACTCGATCAACGCCATTGCCTCCGGGGCCGAGCAGCAATTGGCTTCCATCGATGCGACGGCGGCGGTAATTACGCAGATGTCGGCCGGAATTCAACAGGCTGCGGCCAATGCGGCGGAAATTAATGAACGGTCGGGCGAAGCGGCGGAAACGGCAATCCTTGGCAGTGAATCGGTGAAGGGTGCTATACTGCACATGAATAAAATAGAAGAAAACGTTTCCCATTCGGCTGAAGTGGTTACGCAATTGGGCATGAGGTCGAAAGAAATTGGGCAAATTATCGACACGATTTCGCAAATTGCCAGCCAGACTAATCTGTTGGCGCTGAATGCGGCGATCGAAGCGGCACGGGCCGGGGAACAGGGACGGGGGTTTGCCGTAGTTGCCGAGGAAGTGCGTAAGCTGGCTGAACAGTCACAGGATGCGGCCAAACAGATTGCCGAGTTGATTGGCATGATTCAGACCGATACCGACAGGGCAGTTGCCGTCATGAACGAAGGACCGGAACTGGTCAGTCAGGGGGCGGATGTTGTGCATATGGCCGGACTGGCTTTTCAGGACATCAACGATCTGGTTCAAACCGTTCATGAACAGATGCAGCAAGTGTCGGACACGCTACAGCAAATTTCCACAGGCAGCCAGCAAATTGTCTTATCGGTAGAACGTATTGACCAGCATAGTAAACTGGCAGTAGGCAAGACACAGGCGGCTTCGGCAGCTACAGAAGAACAGTCGGCGTCGTCGCAGGAAATTGCAGCGGCCAGTGAGGAATTGTCCAGCACGGCAGAGGAGCTAAAGCGTATTGTCGACCGGTTTCAATTAAGTTAAATAGCGGCTCTGCAAGCTTATCGGCCAAGGAAAGGAAAACCCCAGGCGAGTTGATTCCCGCCTGGGGTTTTATGCTATTCTAGATCTAAGATCTTTGTTAACTCCATCGTTATTTTAAGCAAGGGGTTTTCCACCATATAGCCGGATAAAGTCATTTGATCTTCCTTCCTGTGGCCGGTTAGTGACAGAGTGTAGGAATGAATGGCACCGAAGAAAGAAGGGCCTGTACCATGCTTGTTGACACAGACAGAACCGGTGATGGCATCATTTTCGAAAGAGAGTTTGCCAACATGATAAAATGAAGCATCGCCGCCAATAAGCTGATCGCCATCAAGTACGGCGGTACCGGCGCCAAAGGACAGGTTTTTAGTACGAAATTGAAAGGACCAAATACTTTTCGACATATGATTACCCCCTCTTAATCGTTATATCATATAATTTTGCCATATAGTTACAAAATCCTGCCAAATAGGACGGCATTTTTGATAATTGATCATAAAAATAACGCGGCAGATTTCTGTCGCGTTGGTAGGGCAGGTCTTTCCGTATATCGACTGACGAGACGGACTTTTGATGTCCGGCAATTTTTTCTTTCAGGCTTAGTGGAGCCGTAGTTCTATTCTGCCGGAGTATCGTTGGTATCCGGCAGTTCGGTTGCTGCCGGTTGTTCCTCCGGCATGTTTTCTTTTTTAATGTTATGCATAACCAGTTCGGCATCGGAGATACTTGAGAATACACCGTTTAGCAGCTTTTTCATTGACATACCTCCCTTAATTTTGCGTAAACTTCACCACAATATATAGTATATGCGGTAGATATGCAAATATGCCCGGAAAAAATTTCTGTTGCCTGTTGGCAGAAGTTAAAGATGACCAAATAAATAAGGTGGCATAGCCACCTCGGTTACTCCTTATTAGAGTTCTTTTCCGCCTTGCTCTCGCTTTTGGATGCTGCGACATTTTGTGCCTTGTTCCGGGCATTTTGGCGGCTTTTAAACTGATCGAACGTTTTTCCTCCCATAAGAATCACCTCCTGTCTTGAACTCTGCGAAACATGCCTGCTTAATGGGGCGGTACATCATGCATAAGCGGGTCGGCTTCAATTTCCTTTAATTCCAGATTATTTTGGTAAGTAAGGGCCAGCGTGCTGGCGGCATCAAAATATGCATCCTCATAATTGCTGGCTCTTACTGTTTTGCCGGTGTCCAGGCCGTCAAGAAAAATACGGTAGCGTACCATAGCCGGTTTCCTCCACAGTTGTTTATCGGTACTAGTTTATCCTTTGGCCGGCGCTGTTATACCGGTTGTTAGAAAGCTAAGCCTGCCGTAATGGGCGTGCCATAGTCTGATATATAAGCTGTTCTAGTTTACGTAACAATAGGGGGATTGCGGCATACTATATAATAAATCGAAAAATAGGGGGGGCCGTTGCCATGAGAGCCTATGCCTATGGTACGGGACGCCTGATCTATCCGCTGTGTCCTTACTGCCACCGGCCGTATCGTACCGGAATCTGGTACGGCAAGCGTCCACCGAATCCTTTTGTCTTTTTTCCTGAACTGGTGGTTGAAACCTCGTATGCGACGTTGTTTCCGGAACTCGTATTTTATCCCTAGTGATGTAGATAAAGAAAACAGGCAACAGCACCATAGATGTGCTGTTGCCTGTTTTCTTTGTATGTAACAATATTCAATGGTCGTGAATCGGGACCAAGGCAATCCAAAGATCAGGTTTTTTCTTCCATCTCATTAGCCGGTTGTACCTTTGGGTGGCTTGCAGCAGGCAGCCAACGCGCTTGGTCATGCAAATTTTCCCGTAACGGATATAGATTCCCCAGGCTTTACTCATAATACATACCCCTTTCCGGTTTTACGTAATAAGCAGTAGTAGGATGATAGCAGGGAAGCTCTGCCGGAAAAATGGGCAACGGTATTGAATAAAGTCGGAGCAGTGAATCTGCCGGTAGCCGAATTATAACATGAAAGTTTACATAAAGATAGCGGTGCTTTTTTCCAGCGGGAAAACGCCAGCCGGCTGTGGCCGATACCAACCTAGCGGAATATGGTGTAGGGGGAGAATAATATGGATTGAGGGATTGTATGGAAAGAAAGGAATTTAATGATTATGTGAGACAGCTCGTTGTCGGTGTAAATGAAAGGGTACCGTTGCTGAACGGAAGCAATAGTACGGCCATCAATTTTGACAATGCAGCTACCACGCCGCCCTTTCACTGTGTCTTAAGAAAAATTGAAGAGCTTTGTCCCTGGTATTCTTCTGTGCACCGCGGTACCGGCTATAAGTCGGTGCTCACCTCTGACTGGTACGAAGCGGCGAGGGAAGAAATCAAAGCGTTCGTTCACGCAGACGAGGAAAAGGACATTCTTATATATACGAAGAGTACGACCGAGGCGATTAATGTTCTGGCTCATACCCTGTCCCAGCAAGAAGGGCAGGCTGTTGTTCTTTCCTCGGAAATGGAGCATCTGGCCAATGATCTGCCGTGGCGGGATGTCTTTACCACCGACTATGTGGCCGTTGACCGGAGTGGCCGCCTGGTCCTGGCAAATCTGGAGAAAAAGCTGCGGCAATACGACGGCAGCGTAAAGCTGGTTGCCGTCACGGGAGCGTCAAATGTGACAGGCTTTATGAATCCCATACATCAAATTGCTGCCATTTGTCATCAATACGGAGCACAGCTTTTAGTTGACGGAGCGCAGCTTGTGCCGCACTGTCCGCTGGATATGAAGCCTCATTCATCGCGGGAGCATATTGATTTTTTGGTTTTTTCGGCCCACAAAATGTACGCCCCTTTTGGCGTGGGCATCCTGATCGGTCCCCGTAAAGCCTTTCACGATGTCAGCCCCCTGTGCAAAGGGGGTGGGGCGGTCAGACTGGTAGGCCGTCAGTTTGTCGACTGGGATGATTCACCCTATAAGGAGGAGGCAGGGACCCCGAATGTGCTCGGGGTGATGGCTTTGGTGGCAGCCATTCGTTTGATGACACAGCTTGACATAGGAGAAATCCATGCTTATGAAAGAGAACTGACCGAGTATATTATGACCGGCCTGTCGGCGATTCCCGGTATTCGCCTGTTTGGCCGGACACGGAACGGTGAGGATCGGGTAAGCCTTTTTTCCTTTCAAGTGGATGGGCTGGACCATCGGGCGTTTGCCAAAATGCTTTCCTATGAGGCGGGGATTGCCGTGCGCAGCGGGCTGTTTTGTGCCCATCCTTATGTCGAGAAATTACTGGGAGTTACGGAAAAGGAACTGAACTATTATCATAAGCACCAGGAAGCGAGGGTGCCGGGACTGGTTCGGGTCAGTCTGGGCGTGTATAATACCTGCCGGGAGGCTGATGTATTTCTGGAGGCGGTCGATCATATCCTCAAGCATAAAGACCATTACAAACAAAAATATGAAGCGCTGGATAGTCAGGCCGGTTCGGGGAATGTGCCGTTCTGGGTAAAACGGCATGTGCCGTAATAGGGAGGAATATCGCCGGCCATCATATAGACAGGTGAAAAAAGGCCGTTCCGGGGTTGCCGGGGCGGCCTTTTCAACTATTTAGAGAGAAGAGTATGCTTGTGTTTGGCTCAGGTGCTATTGATTCGGGCTGGGGTTATCGCCAGGCTGGCAGGGCGGTTGGCCAGGCAGCGGCCCATGGGGCGGACGGAGAGTGTCAGCCACTTTTTTTGCCTGCTCATCGCTTAGTCCGGCGGCTTTTTTCAGGTCTTTCACCATGTCGGGCCGGCCTGCTGCCTTTTGCTCAAAATAAGCGTGGCGTTCTTCAGGGGTCATGTCTTTGGTTTTTTCGAATTCGGCTTTTCTTTCCTCAGCCTTGGCGGCGAAGAAGCGCTGGAGCTTATCCGATTGTTTCTGGGTAATGGTACCGTCCTGGACAAGCAGCGCTACTTTATTTTTCAGGCCGGGAACGCCTTTTTCCGGACCGGCGGGTCGGGGCGGCCGCATGGCATCGGCCACTGCTTTGGCCTGGTCATCGCTCAAACCGGCCGCGGTCTTGATATCGCCGATAAAGTCGGGACGGGTGCCCTTCTTTTGCTGGAAATAGGTGCGCCGGTCAGCTTCCGACATGGCCTTTACCTTTTCAAATTCCGCCCGGCGTTCATCATCCTTTGCCTGGAAGAAAGACGCCAGCTTATCGGCCTGGTCCTGGGTGATGGTTCCTGCGCTTACTAACTGGGTAAGCGTATCAGTCATCTGCTGTCGCATATCCTTAAAGTCAGGCGGCGGGCATTCCCGGCGGGCTCCAAAATCCGGCGGCGGTGCGGCGGTATCGGGGGCGGCCAGGGCCAGTCCTCCCAGAGAAAGCAGGATAGTTCCGGTGAGAAAACCACCGATGGTCTTTTTCATTAATGATATTTTCATAAGGCATTCTCCTTTGCTGTATAACGTTGTCTTGCTTGATTCTTATTATGCAGGAGAATTGTTACAGCTTTGTTACGAACTTGTGTATAATTAGCATGATCTTGCTTTTGTCACATCAAACCAGAAGCTAACTCCCTGCTCCTGATTGGCAACTCCGTAGGCGTTACCGTGCAGTTCCTGAATGGCACGGACGATGGACAGACCCAAGCCGTAGCCGCCGTGTTCGCGGGACCGGGATTTATCCACCTTGTAGAAGCTTAGCCAGATTTTATCAAGGCTTTCGGACGGAATGGGCCGGCCGGTATTGAAGAGCCAAATGCGGATATGGCTGCCCGTATCTTCGGCTTTGATCTGGAGGCGGCGGTCCCCTTCGGTATGATCCAGGGCGTTGTTGACCAGATTGAATAGAATTTGCTCAATACGGAGCGGGTCGCCGAAAACCTGCAGTTGTTCCGGAACGTCCGTAATGAGTGTAATCTGCTTTTCCGCCAGCAGCGATTGGTATTTCAGCGCAATATCGCTCAGCAAGGCAGAAAGATCAAAATTACTTCGGTTTAGTTTAAAAAAGCCTGATTCAATTTGCGACAGGTTAAGCAGGTCTTTGACCAGCCGGTCCATTTTTTCTGCTTCGTCAATAATGACGGAGCAATAAAAATTGCGGTCTTCTTCGTTGCCGGCGATATTTTCTTTTAAACCTTCGGCATAGCCCAGTAACAGCGAAAGCGGCGTTTTTAACTCGTGAGATACACTGGACACAAAGTCCTGACGCATTTTATCCAGTTTGCGTTCTTTCTCGACATCGGCCATCAATTGCTGGTTTTTTTGATGCAGATCGGCAATGGCCGTCCCCAGTTGGGCGGACAAGTGATTGATACTGTTGCCCAGTTCGCCGATTTCATCGGTGCGGTTGATGGTGCAGGTCTTGGAAAAATCAAGCTGGCTCATGTTTTGGGCGATTTGCTTAAGTTCCAGTATGGGCGAAGTGAATTTTCTGGCGAAGAAGTAGGCCCAGAGGGAACCCAGCAAAATGGAGAGCAGGCCGGTCCAGGCAATGAACTGGGCTGCGATGCCGGCACTTTCCCATACCGGGGCCAGCGGCTGGCGAAGCAGGAGTAGATCACCGTTGCGTAGCTGGTATTCCAGCACTACCGAATCAAGATTCAGTTCCGGACTGTGCTGGATTTCCAATTTGGTGCGGCTGTCGATAATCTCCTTGGCTTTAACGACAGGTACTGGCGGCCGGCGGGGATTGTTATCCCTGGGAAGCGGCGGAACTTTTTCGTTGCCGGGCCTCAGAGGCGGCGGAAAGGGCTCCTGGAATTTCGCATTAATAATGCGGCCGAAAGAGCTGTATTTAACCGAATTATCCTGAGCGATAATGACGATGCCGGCGCCAAGCGTGTTGCCGATCCGTTCGAGTTCCAGAGAGATGTCTTCCGGATTTCCGGCATAGAGTTCGTCGATTTGCCGGCAGTTTTCAATCAGCACCGCTTTCTTTTGCCAATAATAAAATTCCTCCAGCCCCATGGAAGTGAGACCCCAGGAAAACAGGGTAAAGAAGAGCAGAAGCGCGGTGAGGCTGAGAAACAGTCTATTACGAAGTGAGAGTTTCATTTGGCCGCCTCGAATCGATATCCATAACCACGAATGGTTTGAATAAAGGTATGTTTGTCCTGTAATTTGGCCCGGAGGCGGTTGATATGGGTGTCGACTGTTCGCAAATCGCCAAAATATTCATAGTCCCAGACATGATCGAGAATTTGCTGGCGGCTCAGTGCCTTTCCCTTATTTTCGGCCAGGTAGATTAGCAGATCATATTCCTTCGGACTTAAATCGAGGAATTGATTGGCAATGAGGACCTGCCGGGCTGTCGGGTCAATGGTCAGACCATCATAGGAAAATTGTTTGTCCCGGTCCAGTCGCCGAAAGAGGGAATTGACCCGGGCGGTCAGGATTTTGGGACTGAAAGGCTTGGTTATGTACTCGTCGGCACCGATCTCAAAGGCGAATAACTGGTCGATTTCCTCGCCGCGGGCGGTAAGCATGATGACCGGTATATTTGATTTTTTGCGGATCTCCCGACAGACAGTCCAGCCGTCCTGTTCGGGCATCATGACGTCCAGAATGACTAAATCAACCGCCGCTCGATCGAGCACATCCAGCGCGATTCTGCCATTCTCAGCCTCCAGGATGGCATAGCCTTCGCGGGAAAGAAAATCGGCCACCAGTTTTCTCAGGCGCGATTCGTCGTCAACAATTAATACGGTTTTATTCACGGAAGAAATCTCCTTATACAGGTATTAGGTGTATCTGCTTATACAATAAGATAGTTTTAAAGCGCAAGTCAATAACCTATTTTGAAGCTAGCCCGGCAAAGACAAAGAAAAAACAGCCACAGGTGTGGCTGTACAGGGTGAAGCTTCTTTTGTTAGCAGGTAGGACTGCAGTCGTTATTATCAAAGCAGCAGAAAAGCAGCAGGATGATAATGATAATAATCCAGCACCCATTGCCGCGGCCGCCGCCAAATCCGAAACCCATGAAAATTCACTCCTTTTACTGTAAGTATCTGTTGCTCTATATCCTATGATGGAGAGTGACCGGTTGCTATTCTCCAGCATTGTTTTTTTGCTGTGCCCGTTTCCATAACAATAAACAGTTTATGGCAGGAAAATGTTGAATTTTGTCTAAATATATCGAATAGGAGGAGTGCTATGCAATCGTTAATTGGTTTAAGCCTAAGGGGACAGCAAATGAAATACCGGAGTAAAGGGCGGCTGGACCGCCGGCTGGTGGCGCTGATTGTCACAGTCGTGGCGGCAGGCCTGCTGGTCAGGCAATATTTCATGTAATAGGCGCAGGGTAGCCATTTCTACTTTCTTTACATAAAATGAAGAGAGGTGAGGAGATGGCCTATTCCATTATGATCAGCCGCGCTAACCGGCAGTTGACGCTTTATCAAAACGGTAAAATCGTTCAGGTTTATCCGGTTGGCGTAGGGAAATTTTCCACGCCGACGCCAGTTGGACGGTTTCAGATTGTGAGTAAGGTGCCCAATCCGGGCGGTCCCTTTGGGGTAATGTGGATGGGTCTGAGTCAGCCACATTACGGGATTCACGGGACTAATAATCCGGCTTCCATCGGACAGCACGTATCCCATGGCTGTGTACGCATGCAAAACAGCCACGTGCTTGCCCTGGCCCGGCTGGTGTCTATCGGAACACCGGTGAGTATCCAATAATTAAGGAAGCTTTAATGGCAGGACTTAGCTATTGTCCTGTCTAATTTTTTTATATAGGTGATTACATGCGTGAACGACAGATGGTCAGTGCAACAGAACTGGCTAAAATGGGAAAATGTGAACAACAGTTGGTTTATGATGCGCAATATGGTGAGGATAAGACACTGACCGACGAATACATTCGCCGGGGAAACCAGAGTCATGAGCAATTTGCCTGTCGTCTTACGGGCGTAAGGCAAGGCTGGTTCAGGCGCTTGCTGAACTGGCTGCTGCGCCTGTTGTACGGCCGCGGGGAACGGCCGTGAGCGGTGTCTTTTGGCTGCTGCTGGGTGGTGTTGTTTATCTCTGGTACCGGCGGCGTCAGAGCAGGCTGACAGTGTACCGGCTTGAACCGTATCTGAAAATCCTGGAGCCTATTCCGCTGTGCGGCGCGCCCGATGTCGTCTGGCGGCGGCAAGGCAGCTCAACTTTGATTGTCGGCGATTATAAGAGCCGGACCAATCACCGGATTTACGAATCCGATATCATCCAATTGTCAGTCTACCGGTTTTTATTGCTGCATACCCAGGAAAAGGCTGTTGCCGATTACGGGTATATTCACTTTAGCGATGGCAGCCGCCGGCAGGTCAAACTGCTGCGGGAAAAGCAGCTCGGTAAGTTGTATGAACGGTACAGGAGGATTCTTGCCGGCAAGATCGAACCGGCGAAGGTCTGCCGGACCGAGTATTGCCGCCATTGCTCCCACCGGGCGATTTGTAACAGAAAGAATTAGGATTTACAGACAACTGGCAAGGGAAGTTTTTGCCGGAGGCAATTTTTGTCACAATCTTGCCATATATCAGGGCTATACTTAGGCCAGTAAGAACAGTTGGGAGGTAGAACAGAATGCACGGTCACATTCCTTTTTTCGGTATGGCTTTTGGCGGATTTCATTTGATTTTTGCCATCGTCTTTTTGTATTTGTTTTATAATATATCAAAATCCCTGCAGCGTATTGCCGCCGGGATGGAAAAGAAAGAGATCAAGCTGCAGCTGCTGGCAAACGATGAACTGGAACAGGCAAAAGACAAGAGCGAAGAAGTTAAGCCGTAACCGCCATTGGCCGTCAAGGCAACAAAAAAGAACCGGAGTATACCGGTTCTTTTTTGGCTTAAAGTGCTGACCACGCTCTATTCGTCAGGCAGTTTGGTGACAATGATCTTGTCGATTCGCATGCGGTCCATATCGACGATTTCAAAGGAAAGTCCTGACCATTCGAAGGTCTCGCCTGTTTTGGGCATGCTGCCCAGGTAGGAGGTGATAAAGCCGCCGAGTGTCTGATAATGATCCTTGTCCTCACCCGGCATCTCCTGGATATGAAACAGCTCTTTAAATTCTTCAATCGATAAAAGTCCGTCCAGCAGCCAGGACCGGTCATCCCGCTGCACAATTTCCGGATCATCCTCTTCTTCCTGCGGCAATTCACCGACTAAATGCTCCAGTATATCGTACAGGGTAACCAGGCCGATCATGCCGCCGAATTCATCCATAATAAAAGCAATATGCGTGCCGGATTGCTGAAACTGTTCCAGTAGTTTAAAAGCCCGCAAGCTACGGGGAACGAACAGCGGCTCCTCCGTGTGCTCCGCAATGGGCAGGGGAGACTGACCGCGGGACAGAAATAAATCTTTGATATAGACGACTCCCACCAGTTCGTCCAGACTGCCTCTGGCAACCGGCAGGCGCGAGTGATGGCTGCTAACCAGGACTTGCCAGATTTCTTCCTCCCCGTCTTCCAAATCAATCCAGTCGATTTGCGTGCGGGGAGTCATCAGGGCCGAAACCCGCATATCGCCCAGGCGGAAAACCCGGTCCACAATGTTTCTTTCCGCTTCTTCAAAGGTTCCGACAGCGGTCCCTTCGGCAAGCATGATTTTTATTTCCTCTTCGGTTACGCCGGCATCCTGTGGTTCCCGGATATTAAGCAGGTTTAGGACAAATTCGGTAGACAGGCTCAGCAACTTGACCAAAGGGGAAAATAGTTTGGAAAAAAAACGCATAGGAATGGCAATAGAGACGGCAACCGCCTCCGGTGCATTCAGCGCAATCCGTTTGGGGACTAATTCGCCAATAATCAAAGAGGTATAGGTAATCAGTGTGACGACAATAAACATGCTGACGGCGTAACTATGGGGACCGAGCACCGGCAACGGCGCAAGATAGCCGGCCAGTACCTGAGCGAAGGCGGCGCCGCCATATGCCCCGGTGACCACGCCGATGACGCTGATGCCTACCTGTACGGTAGACAGCAACTGGGTCGGTTCATTCGCCAGTTCCCAGGCGGTTCTGGCGGCCGAGCTTCCTTCCTGGGCCTGTTTTTCCAGGCGTGTCTTGCGGGAGGAAACAATGGCAATTTCGGTCATGGCAAACAGGCCATTGGCAATGATTAAGATCAGTATAATTAAAAGTTCCCAACCGATAGACGGGTCTGTTTCCAATGAAAAACCAACTCCTTTTAATATTACATTATAACAATAGTTTCTGATTTTTAAAAGTCCGGGCGGACTGCCGGTCATTTGATAAAATTCTCCTTACAGTATATAATAGCTTATTCATAGGTAGCGTGACACAGGTATATCGTCAGAAAAGGGCTTGCCAGAGGAGGCAGAGTATGAACGGTACAGAACGAAAGAATATCCGGCGGGGCTGCAAGGTGCGGATCGTACAGAAGCAGCATCAGCGGACCGGTGAGTTGACCGAAGGGATAGTAAGTGATATTTTGACCAATAGCCAGGTGCATCCCCGGGGAATTAAAGTCAGGCTGGAAACAGGGCATATTGGGAGAGTTCAGGAGGTCTTGTCCACCTAATCACCGGACAGAAAAAGAAGGATAATATCCCTTTATGAATAACTTAGTAAGTAAAGCAGTTTAAAGAACGGGGGAGTTTGATGAGGATACGATGGTGTGTTTGCGATGTGGACGGTACGCTGATGAATTCGGCGAATCATTTGACGGAAGAAACTATGCTGGCCGTACGCCAAATGCAGGAGGCCGGGGTCGAACTTATTTTATCTACCGGCCGAAGCCCGCTGTTTATTAAAGAACTGGTGGCTAAACTCAACCTGAGCGGACCGGTAATTTGCTGCAACGGTGGTCTCATCCGGCATGTGGGAACGGGGCAAACCTTGTTCAGCAAGGAAATCCGCCGGCAAACCGTGCTGGCCTTGGCGGCTGATTTTTTGGACAGCGGCGTCGACGCCCTTATGTATTCGGACGAGCATATTTATTATAACCGCGGCAGCAAACGGGCCCAGCTATATTTCCGGTTCAACCAGGAAAAAGAGCCGGAGTTCCGGGTGCCGCTGATTGAAATTACACGGGCAGAGGAATTGCCCGACCGGATTATAAAATTTTTTGTCTGGGATGTCGATGCAGCCTTGGCGGGGCGGATTACGACCGTTCACAATAAGCCGGGAGATTTGTATGTTGTACAATCGATGAAAGGCTCCCTGGACGTTATGGCCAGTGGTGTGTCCAAGGGAGAAGCGCTGCGGTTTTTGGCGCAGCAGGGACGGCTTCAGTTGGCACAGACCGCCGTGTTTGGTGATAACTATAATGATGTCAGTATGTTCGAACTGGCCGGACTGCCAATTGCGATGGCCAACGGGGAGTCTGCCGCCAAGCAGGCCGCTAAATTCGTTGCCCGCTCCAATGATGAGAACGGTGTGGCGCATGCTATCCGGCGCTATATTTTGGAACAGCCTGTTTGATAATGGAAATAGGATAGTATAGACGGCCGGCATTGCCGGCTGTGTTTATTTTGGTTGCTTCAACCCAGCAAGCCGGAACTTTTTTGGAATATAACCGGCATGACGGCCAAGGTAAACTGTTTTTTGCGATATATTGTAATTGACGAAAAAATAAATACTATATCTTGTGCTTTTTGCAGGATAATGACTGTTTAAGGCGAAACAGTCATTAAAAGTGATCTATTTGGAGAGGATTGTTATGCTAATCAAAAATGTAGTGGTGGAAAACCCTGAGCATCTGCCGGAAAAAGAAGTACAGGCCTATGTGTATGAGGAAATGGCTATTTGGCAAAAGACAGGCAAGACCTTGGGCCGCGTTGTTCTTTGCCTGGAAGGAAATGACGTGGTTATTCAGTCTTTTGAACAATCCCCGATTAAAAGAACGCGCCGGATTACCGGCTATCTCAGTACGGTGGATAAGTTCAATGATGCGAAACAGCGGGAATTGGCTGATCGCTTGCCTCATAATCAGGAACGGGAAGCAGTACTTTTGGTGTAGGAAAATACAAGGAGGGATAATCCATGTCTCAGTTGAAAGCCATCTGCCCCCATTGTGACAGTGAACTGGTCAAACAGGCTGTGACGGTGGACTTGGTTGTGTTTAAATGCGTACAGTGCAACCGCGAATTCGGTCCATTGCCGGCGGCCTGCACGCAGGCCGAGCTGGACCGGGTGTTGAATGAGTCCGACCGGTGAAAAAACGCCTGGCAAGGCGTTTTTTTTATGGCTGGAAACAGGCTTGCTAAAATTGGAGAATAACTAACAAAGCAGATAGTTATTGACGAGTTTGGTAAAAATATGTAATATGTTATAGGGATCTAAAAAAATATTGGGTAAACTTATCGAAAGGTAAGGACACAAAGCCATGGGTCTAAGGATGTATGCATCTATGATTGCCAGGTTGCCTGTTTTCTATCAAAACGGTTTAGTAGGCCAGGCGACCCCTGGCCTTTTATGTTTTTGTGAGGATTAGGTCGCATAATTCTGAGGTGGTGGCAATACGGAGGAGCGAAAGTGAACAAAGGCAAGCTGGTTTTTTTCTTACAACAAATGGGGCAGGCCAGAGGAAGATGGGTTTTCTTGTTTATGGCGGCTTATGTCGTTTTGTTTTTTACTTGGAGTGTTGGCTGGGCTGAAGCAGGAAGCCTGCGCCTGGCGGGTTGCGGTGCTTTGGTTTTCACCTGTGTGGCGGTTGCAAGCGGGCTTTTATTTCAAACCTATCGGAAGGTCAGGGAAGATTCCCTGTTTTGGCTGTTGTTGTTCCTGGGAATTAGCAGTTCAGCCGGTGGCATTCTTTTGGAAGGGTATTACCGGCTTGCATTACAGATTGATTTTCCCTTTTTGAGCTGGGATAATTTATTTTATGTGGCAAGTTCCTTTTTGACGTTGGCAGCTTATGTCTCTCTGCTCTGGCAGCGCCGGGGAGCCTGCTTTTGCTTTAAGGCACTGTTTGATATTACGCTGCTCCTGGTTGTTGTTTTTGCGGTAAGCTGGGACTATATCCGGATGTATTTTGTTTTTTCCAATGAACAGGCATTGACCAATATGCTTTTTCTGGCATATCCTGTTATGGATTTAGGCTTGCTGTTCGGAACAGCCAGATTTTATTTTCAGTTTAAACGGTTTAACCGACCTATGCTGCATTGTTTTTTGGGGAGTATCATTTTTTTCTTTATTGCCGATACGGCTTTTTTATACGGCTCTTTGCTGGAGGCTAATTCCGCCGGCACCTGGTATCACATGCTCTGGGGGTTGGCCAATCTGCTGATTGCCTTGGCAGCGTCATTCCGGCAGGGCGAGTATGCGATTGGACAGGAAGGCAGCTTGGAATATAACCCTGGCACCGTGTGGCTTTGCCTTTCCTATGGCGTTGTGGCCGGACTGTTCCTGCTGCTGCTGGTAAAGCTGGAGGAGCTTGTCAGCGTGGCTGTCGGGTTGTTCATTTGCCTGTTGCTGATCAGTGTCCGTCAGGTGTTTTCCTTTTTGGAAAATAAGCGGCTGCTTCAGTCCTTGCAGCAGAAGAACGCCGAATTGTTGACTATGGCATATACCGATCATCTGACCGCCATGCCTAACCGGTTCCGGTTTCTGGAAGATATTAAGGTAAAGCAGAAACCTTGTGTGGCGATTATCAATATTGAAAATTTCCGGGCCATTAATGAATTTTACGGCTGCCAGGCAGGCGATAAGGTATTGCGCGATGTAGCGTCCTGCATCCTGCAGGAAGCGGGCCGCTGCAGTTATGAGGTATACCGGCTGTCGGGTGATGAGTATGCCCTGTTGGCTGACGGCGTGGAGCCAAACCTGTTTAAAAGAAATATCCTGGACATGTATGACTGTATTGAACAAACCAAATTTTCAATCCATGGACAACTGCATCCTGTTTTTGTCAGCATTGGCCTGTCCTTCACTGCCGAAAGTCCGCTGGAAAAGGCGCAAATGGCCCTTCGCTATGCCCGCCAGCGTCACCTTAAGGTCCAGGTATATGGTGACGACCTGCCGGTAAAAGACAGTTATCACCATAATTTATACTGGGTGCAAGAGGTGCAGGAAGCCATTGAAGAGGACCGCATTTTGCTCTATTATCAGCCGATTCTGGAGCTTTGCACCGGCCGGGTTACCAAGTATGAGGCCTTAGTGCGCATGCTGTCCCGGCAGGGCGAGATTATTTCACCCGGCTGTTTTCTGCCGGTGATTAAAAAAACTAAAATATATCCCCGGCTAACGGAGGTTATTTTGGAAAAATGTTTTGCCTATTTTCAGGATAAGGACGTTGAGTTTTCGATTAATTTGAGCGCAGCCGATATCGCGGACAGCAAGGTAACGCAACGGATACTTCGGTTATTGGCCGGTTCAGGACTGGCCGGCCGGGTCACTTTCGAATTTGTCGAATCGGAGGAATTTGAAAACCCCGAAGAACTGCTGCGGTTTATCACTGAAGTAAAGCGATATCACGCTAAGATTGCCATCGATGATTTTGGCAGCGGCTATTCCAATTTTGCTCATATTTTTACGATGGGCGCCGATTATATCAAGGTTGAC
Source organism: Propionispora hippei DSM 15287 (assembly GCF_900141835.1). Classification (NCBI taxonomy): domain Bacteria; kingdom Bacillati; phylum Bacillota; class Negativicutes; order Selenomonadales; family Sporomusaceae; genus Propionispora; species Propionispora hippei. Next base: position 107,200 of record NZ_FQZD01000011.1, read on the forward strand.
GGTTCACTGGTAAAGGAAATTGCGGATAATCCGTCGGTGCTGGCCGTGGTGGAAAGCATTGTTTATCTTGCCCGCAAACTGAACATCAAAGTCATTGCGGAATTTGTCTGCTGCGAAACCATCTACCATACGGTGAAAGATATGGGACTGGATGAAGTACAGGGTTATTTTATCGGTGAACCGAAACCGCATTTACTGTAATATAGAGGAGCAAGCCCTCAACGTAGCGAAACATACCGGATATGAGGATAAAAAAAGCTGCGGGAGTTTATAGTATGCGGGAAACGGTAAAGAAATTATTGATTACCACAGAGTTGCCTTTTGATCAATTGGAGATACTTATGCGCATCCACCTTGCCAACCGGGCAAGCTTTTCTATTACTTGGGTAAAGCGGGTTCAGGCAACTAATTTCAGCTATTACTGCTATGTGGTGGTGGAAGACGCCCGACGGGAAGATGATATTTGTGCGGCCTTGGAACTTGTTTGTGTGGAAGTGTTGCGGGCAACGAAATGTGTCTGGCAGCCTATCACCTAAAAACATCCGTTTGAAGCTGAGAAGACGGCATGGCTCCAATGTACCTGTGCGAACGTTAATGCTATAAAGCAAAAAACTCCCTGTCACAGGGAGTTTTTTGCTTTATAGGGCTGATTATTTTTCACTATAAGCCATTAATTTGGCCACTTTATTGGCAAACCCGATGGGGTCGTCCGGCAGGATTCCTTCGATGAGCAGCGCCTGGGTATAGAGCAGGTCGCAGTAGTCGGTGAAGGCTTCGGCTGAGGGATCGGCATCATATACTTTTTTCAAAGCGGCAAATACTTCGTGATGGGGGTTCAACTCCAGAATCCGGCTGGCCTTGAAAGGGGCCTTGTTCATTTCGGCCAAAATTTGTTCCATCGACAGGCTGATGCCGTTATTGTCACTGACCAGGCAAACGGCGCTTGATTTTAGACGGCTGCTGATCTTGACATCGGTAATTTTTCCGGACAGTTTTTCTTTAACCGCCTGCAGCAGCGGCTCATGTTCTTTGGAAAGGCTTTCCGCATCCTGCTTGGCTTCCGGTGATTCTAAATCATCCAGTTGCAGGTCGCCGCGGCTGATTGACTGGAATTTTTTCTCCTTAAATTCCTGCAGGGCGTCAATGGTGAATTCATCAACCCGGTCGAACAGGAAGAGCACTTCGACGCCTTTTTCCTTCAGCAATTCCATTTGCGGCAGCCGTTCTACCGAGGAGCGGTCTTTGCCGGTGGCATAGTAGATGACCTTCTGTTTTTCCGGCATCCGTCCCACATACTCGTCAAGCGAGGTGAGCCCGTCGGTGGAATGGGATGAAGGGAAGAGCAAGAGGCCTTTTAGCTTATCCCGGCTTTGATAGTCGGAATAGACGCCGATTTTCAAGGCCTGGCCAAATTCTTTCCAGAAAGACTCGTACTTGGGGCGATCCTTGGACAGCAGATTCTCCAGTGTTTTCAGTACGCTTTTTTCCAGGTTCTTGCCGATCAGTTTTAGTTGTTTGCTATGCTGCAGCAATTCCCGTGAAATATTGAGTGAGAAATCGGGCGAATCGACCAGGCCGCGGACAAAACGCAGGTAGTCCGGCAGCAGGTCCTGGCACTTTTCCATAATGAAAATATGCTTGGAATACAGCCGGATACCGCTGGTGGCATCCCGGTCATAGAGATCGAAGGGGGCCCGGGCCGGCAGGTAGAGCAGACTGGTATATTCCACCGTGCCTTCCGCTTTGGAATGAATGATTTCCAGCGGGTTTTCCCAGTCATGGAACATATCCTTATAGAAGGAGTCGTATTCTTCCCGGGTGATTTCGTTTTTATTTTTGGCCCAGAGCGGTGTCATCGAGTTTAAGATGCGGACTTCCACCGTCTGTATGGGATCGGAACCTTCGATGGGTTTGCCGTCGGCATCCTTTGGCTGTTCCTCTTTGGTAAAGTTCATTTTGATCGGATAACGGATATAGTCGGAGTATTTTTTGACCAGCGATTGCAGGGTGTATGTATGCAAGAAGTTTTCTTCGCCGGTACGGAATTCTTCCTTTAAGGTGAGAATAATAGTGGTGCCCCGTTGTTCTTTATCGCATTCTTCAATGGTATAAGTGCCGTCACCGGTGGATTCCCAGCGGATTCCCCTGGCCTCTCCGGGAGCGCGGGTTAAGAGGGTTACTTTTTCCGCGACCATAAAGGCGGAATAAAAACCAACGCCGAACTGGCCGATCAGTTCCTGATCGGGTGACGTTTCTTTTTCTTTGAGCTTGGCAAGAAAGGCTTTCGTGCCGGACTTGGCAATAGTGCCGATATTTTCAACGACTTCTTCATAGGTCATTCCCATGCCGTTATCGGAGATTGTCAGGGTGTGAGTGGTTTCATCAGGCACTAAGAAAATTTCAAAGTCCGAATTGCCTTCCAGCAATGCCGAATTGGTCAAAGACTCAAAGCGTACTTTGTCGATCGCGTCCGATGCGTTGGAAATGAGTTCGCGCAAGAAAATTTCCCGGTTGGTGTAAATAGAGTGAACCATTAAATCCAACAGTTGCTTGGTTTCGGCTTGAAACTCCCGCGTTTGTTTAGGTTTTGTTTCTTGGGTCATGATGCGAGTCTCCTTTTCGTCAGTCTTAACATGCTGTTAGCACTCAATCTGCTTGAGTGCTAACTTTGTTTATATCATAACCGGATTGCCGATGTAAATCAATTGTTTTTACGGGGTTTTTTACTTTTTTATGGGAATTTTATTGCCTGGTAATTAAAATAGCTGCTTAAATTGTGCTGTTGCTGGTTTTTTTGATACTTTGCGTTACTTAAAGCGAAGATACGCCAATGAGAATTTTATTGCCTTCAAGGAGTGCGGAAAAAAGCGCAAGCGTAGCCAGGGATTTGGTGACGGACTAACGCCAGTCAGGAATATAAGACCGGAAGCGGATAAGCGGGAGAAGGATATTTTTCTTTAGTATTGACAGTAGTAAAAATTACTTGTATATTATGGATATAAAAGTCAATATTGAGGATTGTGACTGGTTAAGCAGGCAAGACCTAGACTGGATGGATACACCAAGGTGTATTTATCTTGCTAGGTCTTTTATTTTTATCCTTTGCCTGTCGGCGGATACGCCATAGGCTGATGCGGAAATTTCGCAGTCACTAGTTATTTGATTTATAGTATACTGTAAGGAGGAATACGTCGTGTTCAAGGGCTTGTTTAAGAAGGCGCCGGTAGTGGTAAGACTGACCGCTCCGGTTAGCGGGGCTATTGTACCGCTTGGTCAACTACCCGATCCGGCTTTTCAGTTTCTGGGGAAAGGGGTGGCTATTCAACCGACGGAAGGCAGGATTACAGCGCCGGCCGCTGGTACTATATCAGCCATATTTCCTACAAAACATGCCGTCGGGTTAACTACGCCGGAAGGACTGGACATATTAATTCATATCGGTATCAACACGGTGGAACTGAACGGCGAAGGGTTTACCTGCCTGGTCCAGGCGGGGGACCGGGTGTCGGTCGGTCAGGTGTTGGTCGAATTCTCGCTTGAGTTGGTGCAGGACAGGGCCACCAGTGCCGTCACCCCGGTTATCATAACCAATCCGGAGCTGTGCAAGGCATTGACACTGTGTACGGAACCGGAAGCAAAAAGCGGCAGTACAGTGCTGCTGGAAGCGGAAATTTGACTTAGGGTTTGTTGGCAAAAATACTCGATACGCCCCTGACGGTGCTTAGGGTGCCATACTTCGTTACCATGTTTTAACATAAGGGCCGCTATTCCTGCAGCATGGTGCCTTGTTTGGCGCAAAAATCACTCGCGCCATGGGTCATTCCGTTTTTTTACAAACGTGCCCTGCGGCACCGGCACGTTAAAATCGTCTGGAGAGGCAGAAGGCAGATGAGAATTAAGAAAGTATTAAATAATAATACCTTAATTATAGACGATGACGGCGTGGAGAAAGTAGTCATGGGACTGGGAATCGGATTTCAGAAGAAAGCCAATGACCTGGTTGATCGCAGTAAAATAGAAAAAATATTTACCATGACGAACAATCAGGAGTATAAAAAATTCAAGGAAATATTGGAGACGCTGCCGGCAGAACATATTCATCTGGCGGAACAAATCATTAGTCACGCAGAGCAAACACTGCACACAGAATTAAATGAGCACATTCATGTGGCACTGACTGATCATATCTCCTTTGCTATTGAGCGAATTACGGCGGGCATGAGTATACACAACGAACTGCTGGAGCAGATCAAGGCTGTGTATCCGGAAGAATATGCCATCGGTACCTGGGCACAGCGGTTAATCAGTCAAACCATGCAACTGACCATTCCAGAGGACGAAGCCGGATTTATTGCGCTTCATGTCAGGACAGCCCGTATGGGTTGTGACGAGTTGACCGTGCCTGTCGATGTGTCTTATGCCATCCGGGATATGGTGGATATCATTGTCAGCGACTTTGATCTTACGCTGGCGGAAGAAAGTCTCCCTTATCAGCGGCTGGTCACTCATTTGCGTTTTGCTTTTCAGCGCTTGTTGAATAAGCAGCCCTTTCACGGAATGGATGATGATATTTATCAGGTGATTAAAGAAAAGTGCGGCCCCAGCTTCCAATGTGCTTTGCGGCTGCGAGCCTATGTGGAGGCGCAGTATGGGTTGACCTTCCCCGATGCGGAATGTGCTTACATTGCGCTGCATATTCATAAAGTGGCTGATTTTTAACTGAATATTTGAGGATTGTGACTGGTAAGGCAGGCAAGACCTAAGCCAGAGACCCACTGTAATTCGTGGCTCTCTGTTCTTAGGTCTTTTCTTTTTAGCAACAGACAGGAGGTGAACGGGCAGCACTGGCATTTGAGTACGAACCGTTTAGAAAAATTATAAGTATGGAGGGATTGACGATGGACGTAAAAAAAGTAGCCGAACAAATTCTCCGGGAAGTAGGCGGTAAAGAAAATATTGAAAGCGCCGCTCATTGTGCAACGCGACTGCGGCTGGTGATTAAGGATCAGAGTAAGGTGCAGGTTAGTAACATTGAAAATATTCCGGAAGTGAAGGGCAGTTTCCAAAATGCCGGGCAATTCCAGATTATTCTGGGGACAGGTGTGGTAACCCGTGTCTATGCAGCGCTGCTTGCTATCGCCGATGTCGGTCAATCGTCTACCGGTGAAGCGGCCCAGGCCGCCATGAAAAAGCTGAATCCGTGGCAAAGATTGGCAAGAGTGCTGTCCAATGTGCTGGTGCCGATTATTCCGGCCATTGTCGCCAGTGGTTTTTTGATGGGACTGCTGGGGATGCTCAGCACATTCCAATGGATTAATCCCGAATCAGGAATCATCCATATCCTCAATATGTTTTCCAACACGGCCTTCATTTTTCTTCCTGTGCTCATTGCTTTCAGCGCGGCCAGGGAATTTGGCGCTAATCCTTTTCTGGCGGCAGTTTTAGGCGGTCTGCTGATTCATCCTGATTTGCAAAATGCCTGGACCGTTGGCGGCGGCATTAAAGGCACTATTGATGTATTCGGTCTGGCTATTGCGGCAGTAGGCTATCAGGGAACCGTGCTGCCTGTGCTAATTGCCGTATGGTTTATGGCGTTTGTCGAAAAAAATATCCGAAAAGCAGTGCCTAACGCCCTGGATATTCTGTTGACGCCATTTTTGACACTGGCCATTAGCGGGTTTGTCGCTCTGGTTGCCATCGGTCCGTTTGGACGGATGCTGGGCAGCGGCATTTCCTTTGGGTTGACAGGCTTATACAGCCAGGCCGGTCCGCTTGCCGGCCTGCTATTCGGCGGCGTATATTCGGCGATTGTTATTACCGGCATTCATCACAGTTTTCATGCCATTGAAATGGAACTAATAAAGAACGTGGGCTTGAATTATTTGCTGCCGATCTGGTCGATGGCTAATGTAGCTCAAGGCGGAGCTGCCTTAGCCGTGTATTTTAAGACTACCGATGAGAAAATCAAGGCTATTGCGATTCCGGCGGCGACTTCCTGTTTACTTGGCATTACGGAAGCTGCGATTTTCGGAGTCAACATCAGGCTGGGCAAGCCGTTTGCTGCCGCTGCTGTTGGCGGGGCCCTGGGCGGCGCATATGTGGTGGCTATGAAGGTGGGGATGACGGCTGTGGGCCTTACCGGCATACCGGGTATTTCGATAGTTCAACCGGCAGCGATGATTCATTATGTCATCGGTATGTGCATTGCCTTTGGCGGCGCTTTTGCTGCCAGTTGGCTGGCAGGAGCGAAGGAGTCGGAACGGGTGCAGTCCATGTTTGGCAAGGCCCGGGCTTAGGTTGTCCTACGACGGCAGGACAAAGCAGCAGGCGAGAATAATACTATACATCAGGCATTGAATGATCTGTACGGAGGGAGGAAGCTACTATGAATAAAACCGGATTGGCCGGTGAAATTCTGAGCCGGATAGGCGGTGCAGGCAATGTGATCGATATAGAATATTGCGCAACAAGGCTGCGCCTCACCCTGCGGGACGACGGCAAGGCCGAGCTGGCCAGCCTGAGAGGATTGGATAAAGTGGTGGCAGCGGTTTTCCGTTCCGGACAGCTTCAGATCATTCTGGGTACAGGCGTTGTGCTGGACGTGTATCATGAAATGCAGCACCAGTTGTCATTGGGAAATCAGGCAGACCAGGCTGCCGATATTCGACCGGTTGGCCTGCCTGGGTACATGAAGCGGCTTGCCAATGTGTTTTTGCCGTTAATTCCCGTATTGGTAGGCAGCGGCATGCTGATGGGAATTAACTCCCTGCTGCAACGGCTTGGTGTAGTCAGTGTAGATAATCAGGTTTCGCAATTATTACAGCTTTTTGCCAGTTCGGTCTTTGTATTTTTACCTGTGCTGGTTGGTGTGACCGCGGCGCGGGAGTTTGGCGGGACACCGCTCTTGGGCGGTGCGGCGGCAGGGTTGTTAATGCACTCGTCGCTTGAACAACTGCATTCTTTAGCAGTCGGTGGGATTTCACCGTCGCTGCAGCGCGGCGCCGGCGGCGTGATAGCGGCTCTTTTGGTGGTTTGGTTTATGAGTCTTGTGGAAGGAATCCTCCGCCGCAAGGTCCCCCAGGCATTGGCGTTGATATTGACGCCAATGCTGACACTGGTTGTCACCGGTTTTGCCACGATTTTCATTTTACAGCCCTTGGGGGCGGCGATATCGGACAGTGTGATCAGCGTGGTTCTGTTTGCCATACATCAGGGCGGTTTTTTTACAGGTATGATGCTGGGGGCGGTATATTCCACCATTGTTACCACGGGAATGCACCAGGGACTTAATCCGCTTTATCTGGATATGCTGTCCAAGACAGGGGTTAATATGCTGCTGCCCATATTTGCCATGGCAGACACGGCACAGGCCGGCGCTGCCTTGGCTGTGTATTTTAAAACCGCTGACCGCCAGCTAAAACGGGTGATTGTCAACGCTCTTCCCGTATGCCTGTTAGGTATTACCGAACCTATCATGTTTGCCGTAAATCTTCCGTTAGTAAGGCCGTTTGCGGCTGCCGCTATTGGCGGCGCCTTAGGGGGCGGCTTCATTGCCATGATGCAGGTGAAGGCCATTAGTCTGGGCTTGTCGGCCCTGTCGCTACTGGCGATCATTCAGGAGGGTGATGTACTTTTATATGCTGCCGGCTTTATGATCGCTTTTGTCAGTGCGTTTAGTGCCGCCTGGATTTTAGGGATTCCCGATGGCCAAGCTGATCGGGAAAGAAAATTTTTGTCAGGGAAAGAGGATTCGTGAAGATGAATAAAACATATGCCCCTTGCGGGTATTTCTTATGGGATTTTTGGCTTTTTGCCGAAGCCGGCAAGTATCATCTGTACCATTTGCAGGCTCCCCTAAAACAGGATGCCCATTCGCGGCATAGCGCGGCCAGCGTCGGTTATGCCGTATCGGAAAACCTGAGGGATTGGCAGCCCCGGGGAACCGTGCTGGAGGCCAGTGAAAATCCGGCTGATTGGGACAGCGTGTCCATTTGGACCGGGTGCACAATAAAAAAAGACGGCCGTTACTATATGTTTTACACCTCCCGCTGCCGTCAGGAAGTATTGGAAAACGGGTATATGGGTCATACGCAGCGCATCGGGGTGGCTTGGTCAGAGGATTTGAAGCTGTGGCATAAGTATGAGTATAATCCGGTCTTGTCGGTCGGCGGCAGCGAGTATTATGAAAATCAGGCGGAGGCCTACAATCGCCACGAAGGCTGCCGGGACCCCTTTGTTATTTTAGACGAAACGGGCGGCACCTACTATATGTTTTTTACGGCAAGGGACAAGCGGGGTGAACCGCGCAGCCGTGGCTGCATCGGCCGGGCCAGGTCAAAGGATTTACTGAATTGGGAGCTGCTCCCGCCGGCCGCTTCCCCTCATACTTTTGTCGATATGGAGGTCCCCACGCTGCACCGGCACCAGGGTAAATGGTATTTATTGTTTGCCGTGAAAAAAGATTGGTACAGTCCGGCCCATCAGCAGGCTATTTTACCTGCAAAGCCGCAGACCGGTGAACTCTACCTCGTTGCCGACCGTCTGGACGGTCAGTTTGAGCCAATGGCTACGGACAATGTGATTAGTGGGACGGCGGATGGACTTTATACGGGACGGATTGTAAAAGACACGAAGGAACAAGATGTGTTCTTAGCCTGGGGCGTTGGTCCCGATGAAGGCTTTGCCGCGACCGAGGCTTCATACCGTCTGTCGCTTCCCAGACGGGTTCTATACGATGAACAAGGCAAAATGATGTTGGAAAAGTAGTCGGGTAGTTGGGGTGCTGCCGCTATGGATAACAAGGAGATTTCGCTGGTACTGCCGGCAAATTTTCCTTGTTTTTTAGTTCGGCAGACAGGATGCGGGACTGTGACAGAAGGACTATAGCCGAATTGGTCGAATAGGAGAGTGAAATATTTTATTTGTATGAGAAAGGATTAGTATGAATCAGAAAAAATTAATGAAGGCGGCGGTGATTGCCGCCATTTATGTAGTACTTTCGGTGGTATTTCAGCCTATTTCCTATGGTGTCATCCAATTCCGGATTGCCGAGGCGCTTACCGTGCTACCTATTTTGTATGGGGAAGCGGTGTGGGGGCTGTTTGTCGGCTGCCTGCTGGCTAATATGATTGGCGGCGCCGGAGTCATGGATGTGGTCTTTGGCAGTCTGGCCACACTGGCAGCAGCCTGGCTGACACGGCGCTTTAAAGAAAGCAAGGCCGCCTATATCTTCCCGGTGATCATTAATGCCGTCGTGGTCGGTGCTTATTTGGCTTATCTGTTTGACATGCCTTATTGGTCGGTGTTTGGCTCTGTCTTTATCGGTGAGGCCGTGGTCATTGGAACACTGGGGGTAATTTTGATTAAAGCCGCCCAAAGGATTCAGTAATTTGCCGTTGATGAATCGAGCTAGTTAGACTATAGTTGAATAAATGAAAAATATTTGCTATATTTGTGCAGTAAATGGATAGCATCGGCTGGCAAGAGCTAGCGGAATTGGGCAAACTTGTCAAAAATACAGGGAACCAAAGCCAGGGGTCTAAAACATTTTTGTTATGAAAGCCGGGTTGCAAAGTACGAAAGCTTTGTAATCCGGCTTTTTTTGTCTGTTGCAGTAAATGTTTGTCAATGGAAGAATAAAAATCCTGTTGACATAAATCGGAACACTTGTTAGAATGACTAATGTATTTATCTTGAATAAATGGGCTTTCATAGGAATTTAACCTGTTTAATACATATTGATAATGGTATATATATAGCGGGCAAACTTGTCGAAAGGCGGGGACGCAAAGCTCAGGGTCTAAAACATTTTTGTTATGACAGCCGGGTTGCAAAGTGTCAAGAACTTTGTAATTCGGTTGTTTTTTGTTTTTGAAGGTGCATTTTGCCGGTGCCAGGTGGGCGGGATGGGAAACACGCACTTCGATCGTGAAAGCGAAAGATAAAAGCTATTGTTAGGGGAGTGTACATGAGGATCAAGCAAGTATTGGCATTACTTACTTTAGTGTTTTTTTTGGGAAGTGCGGTGTGTTATACATCTGTTATGGCAAAAGAGGAACCGCTACCGGACACGCTTGGGCAATCAACTGAAATGTCCTACCAGAACCGGGATGCGGCACGGGAATATGCGGTTACTTTAGCAAGGGGCGGAGAGTATCGGCCGGCTTTGGCGATACTGGAAAATTTAATGGTTGACCATGAGACGGAAGCGGATATTGTATTCGATTATACCGTCGTTGCAGTTTGGGCCGGAGAATATACAAAAGCGGTTCAGTTGTATGAGGAACGAATAAAGTCGTTCCCGGCCGTACCTGATTATGTGAGAATCAACGTGGCTCAGGCGTATTTCAAGACCGGCCATTTTAACGACGCCTGGCAGCTATATCATCAATCGGCTATGACAGGAAATAGGAAGGCTCGGTTGTGGGAAGCGGAAAGTCTGGTACATACGGGGAGTTTTGATGAAGCGGAGCGTATTTATTCGATCCTGCTGGAAGAACAACCTGACAACTTAGCTGCTTACAGTGGCAAGGCTAATATATTACTGGCACGCGGTGATGCAGACGGGGCGGCTAAGTTAATAGAAACTGCCCTAGCTTCTGTCGATGGATGGAATGACCCGGCATTAAAAGCTTCTCTGCTAACGTTGCGTGGCGAGATGGCGGCTCAATTTATTAGACATGATGCGTACCGGCAGGCTATTGTACTGTTACGGCCTACAATCCGTGATAAAAGTGCGACGGTTCAGATGCAATGTGACTACGTGCTGGCATTGTTTTTGTACGGTGATTATACAACTGCAGTTAAAGAAGGGACGCAGCTATGGCCCAATTACCGGGAGATTCCTGCCTATGGACGGCGCGCGCTGGCGGACTCTTATTTGCGGCTCTATCTGCCCCAACAGGCCATAGGTATTTATTGCAGCATTTTAGAGCAGGGGGAAAGCTTACCCAGCGATAGGCACAGCCTGGCTTATGCGTACATGCTGACAGGCTCTAAGGAAAAACAGGCGATGGTATTGTATCGGGAACTTATCAATATGGCTGCAGAACAGGCTATGGTCATTACCGGGGATGCCGATTCATTTTTTGCAATGGGACGGTACGAGGCGGGGAAAAAGCTGTACCAGGCCATAATCCATACCTATCCCGATTATGCGGCGTTTCGCCAGCAGTTTGCTGCGGTACTTTATCGCCAGGGGCTGATCAGAGAAGCTTACGAACAATATCTGTCGTTGGCTGCTTTGCCGGGGACACAACCTGCCGCCAATAGCGGGATTGTTAATACGGCTGTGCCGGGAGGCGATTATTATTCTGCCAGGCAGGCCGTGACAGGTTTGGACAGGTATAGTGCGAATCCAATGACGGCTCAGGCGCTGAGGACCTTTGAAGAACGCTGGCAGGGCAGCCTGGCTGTTAACGCTACCGGCAGCAGAGATTATAAAGGAAATAAGGATCATCGCCTACAATTGACCGGCGAACAGCGGGTGACAGACCGGGTGGACATATTGGCAGGAATCGGCAGTACATGGATTTCTGACGGCCAGGGAGAAACCGTATTAAGAACAAACTCTGTTGGCGGACGATACACCGACATGAAACATATGGTACAGTTGTGGCTGGATCAGGGTCGTACTCACGGCAGGCTGGATGGGTATCACCTGACCACGAGTCGCTATTTTGGTGAACAAAGCAGAGTTGATTTTAGTATAAACCGCACACCGGTAATGGATGCAGAGGCACTGCCCAGTCATATGATGGCGACAGAGTATCAACTGGCGTATAACCGGCAAATTGGACTTAAAGACAATCTGTCTGTCATGATGGCAGCCGCAAATTATTCGGACCGCAACCGGCGGCACGATATAAACCTGGACTGGGACCATGTGATGGTTGATACCGGAGCAAAACAACTGTCTTGGTTTGGTTATGCCGACAGAACAGGCTTTAAAAAACAGATGATTGATGGGGTGGAGCCGGTTTACGAAAGTCCCCGTTGCCGGGAAGCCTATGGTCTTGGCCTTCGTCAGCGCTGGAATTTTACCAAGCATTATTGGGAAACTTCCTTTGAGATAGGAGTAGGGCGTGATCGGCCGGAGCCGATGGATACCAGTACTTCGCTTCGGACCGAGTATGGTTATCATATTTCCCGTAATCAGGCACTTACTGTTAGTGTAGAATATGGATTGCGTACCGGTTATTCAACCGGTACAGGCGGAAAACCGCAGTTTTCTGACCGCCAATACAATGTGAGCTACCAGCTTTCCTGGTAGGCAGGGGGAGTTATGGCTATTATGAACAAAAAAATTACTGGTGTCCTTGTTTTTTGCATGCTAATTCTGTTGATTTGCCCTCCTTCCCTGGCTAATGCCAAGGCGGTTCTTGTATTGTGTTATCATAATGTAACCGACCAACCGGGGCAGGATATATATGCTGTAACACCGGCAAATTTAAAAAGTCATTTGACGTATTTAAAAGAACAGGGGTATACGCCGATCTCACTTAAAGAATATATTGCCGCCAGCCAAACCGGTGCCGCATTACCGGATAAACCGGTGCTGCTCACGTTTGATGACGGGTATCAGTCGGTGTATACCAAGGTGTTTCCATTACTGAAAGAATATCGTTATCCCGGAATGATAGCCATTGTTACTTCCTGGCTGGATTATGCGCCGGCTGAACTCGGACCGCTGGTAACCTGGCAGCAAATAAGGGAAATGGAGGGTTCCGGCTTAATCGACGTAGCCTCTCACTCCCATGACATGCATCGTTTTACTGTGATTACCCCTCAGGGTGATCGTGGCCCGTTATTAAGCAGGCTGCAATATAAAAACGGCCGGTATGAGACGGTTGACGAGCAGCGTGAGCGGGTAAGGCGGGATTTACATGAATCCCAGGCTGCTTTTAACAAGGAATTGGGTCATACGGTGCAAGCCGTGGTCTGGCCTTATGGCGCCTATACGCCATCTGCCGTCACAGATGCACTGCAAGAGGGCTTTGAAGCCTGTTTTGCCTTAAATGATGGAGTAAACCCTCCGGGAAAGCAGGCCCTGCAGGCAGCTAACCGCCTGATTATAACAGGTAATCCGTCGAAAGAGCATTTTGCCAGTTTACTCAAGGTCAATAGTGAAAATACCAAGATCCCGGTTAAAGCAATACAACTGGACCTGGATATGATTTACGACCCCGGCAGCGCAGTTCAAACAGAAGCAAATCTGAATCTGGCAATAGAACGGATTCGCAGCTCAGGAGCAAATACCATTTATTTGCAGTCGTTTAGTGATGAGGACGGATCGGGTAATATCAAGAGTGTCTATTTTTATACGAAAGAGGCACCGGTCAAGGCTGACTTATTTTCTCACGTAATTGGCCGGTTGCGGGAAGAGGGAAGGTTCAGTATTTATGCGTGGTTTCCCACTTTGGCGGCTCAATGGCTGCTGGAGGAATCGCCGCAAGATGCCGTTGCAGCCTATGATGAAAAAAACAAGGGCTGGTATCGGCGGGCGACTCCTTTTAGCTCCCGGGTGAGCGACCGGCTAAGTTCCCTGGTTGCCGATTTGGCAGCTTATAATGATATCGATGGCATTTTGTTTCAGGATGATGTATATTTAAATGATTTTGAGGATTTTTCACCTGCTGCGGGCTGGGCATTCAAAGAACAGACTGACTTTGAACTGACGCCGCAATTGCTCAAGGAAAGACCGGAGCTAAATGAGCGCTGGATTCGTTTGAAAACGGATACACTAACCGGACTGACTGTGAGGCTTTGGGAAACAGCCGGAAGTTACCGTCCTAACCTTGGCAGTGCCCGCAATATATATCCCATTGTGATCACCAATCCGGCAGCCGAAGAATGGCTGGGCCAGAATTACGAACAATATCTTAGGACATATACCTATACGGTAATTATGGCCTATCCTTATTTGGAAAAGGCTTATCAAAATCCGAACGGCTGGCTGGAAAATCTGGCGTCGGCTGCTTTAAGTAACCGGGAAAATGCCCAAAAGACAGTGTTTAAGCTGCAGACCTATGACTGGAATAAAAAACACTGGTTGAGCGAAGCTGAAATACGCAAACAGGCTGAAGTTCTTAGGAAAAAGGGTGTAATTCATATAGCATATTATCCGGAAAACGTATATTCCGAACAATAAATTAGCCATCTTCGCTGGTACTTCTGCCACAACCATGGTTGCTATGAACAGATAAGAATGCAGTTCTTTCCTCAAATGGTTTTATGTGTTGCGGCAGGATAAAAATTCGTGAGGTGAAACATGCTGGATTCCTATAGTTTGCTGGAATTTTTAGAGGATTATGTTTTTTACTACCCGTTGGCTATGAGTATTATCTGGATGATTGGGGCGTCTTACTTCTATATGCGGCGGGAGCAAGGCCGGAAAAAACTGCCGGAGTTGGAAGCATATCCGTTGGTTTCCGTACTGGTGCCCGCACGCAATGAAGAGAAGGCGATCGCCAGTACCTTAAAAGCGATCCTTGCCTCTTCGTATCCCCAGCTGGAAGTTATAGCTATTGATGATGCCAGCACGGACAGTACCGCCATGATTTTACAGCAGATAGAGTCGGAAGAGGCCAACGTTCGGGTGTTGCTGCTGGATAAAAATATGGGTAAGCCCTACGCGCTGCGCTGTGGCGCACTGGCCAGCAAAGGTGATATTTTGCTCTGCATTGATGCGGATGCTTATCTTGATCCCTATGCGCTGCACTGGATTGTAGCGCATTTCATCAATGGTCCCCGCGTTGGAGCTGTAACCGGCAATCCCCGGGTCCGCAACAGGACCTCCCTGTTAGCCAAAATACAGGTTGGCGAGTATTCGTCCATCATCGGCATGATCAAGCGGACGCAGCGAATTTTGGGCAAAGTGCTGACGGTATCCGGTGTCATTGCCGCATTTCGCAAGCAGGCTGTTTTTGATGTGGGACTATGGGATACCGATATGATTACGGACGACATAAATATTACCTGGAAGTTGGAAAAGCGTTTCTGGGACATTCGCTATGAACCCAATGCGTTATGCTGGATTCTGGTACCGGAATCTTTTCGAGGTTTATGGAAACAGCGTGTTAGGTGGGCTCAGGGTGGTGTGGAGGTTATCCGCCGTCACCGTGATATATGGAAGAGCTGGAAGCAGAGACGGCTATGGCCGGTTTATCTCGAATATGTACTGTCGGTTATTTGGTCGTATACTTATGTTATTTTCGGCTGCATTTGGCTGATTAATCTGGTATATCCGACCGGTTGGCCGGAAGTGCATATCTTGCCGGAATGGAAGGGTTCCCTGCTGGCCCTTGTGTGCCTGGTCCAATTTCTTGTCGGGTTAAGTCTTGATAAAAAATATGAGCGCCATATTCCCGGCTATTTATTTTGGGTTATCTGGTATCCCTTTGCCTATTGGCTGTTGATGGCTTTGGCTACCGTGTATGCAACGCCCCGGGCGCTTTTTCGGAAAATGGGAAAGCCCGCTGTATGGACAAGTCCCGACAGAGGATTATTTACCAAATTATAAATTCCTGCAAATGGTGAGGAGCGGATGTAATTGCAAAGAAACGAACGGTGGTTTCAGTTTCTTGCCGGTAAGACAGTTGCTGTTGCTGCCGGTTGTCTGATTGTGGTGGCGGCCGTATATTTGGGTTATCGGTCTTCCTACATCAGGTTTCCCGAGTCATTATCAATAAACAATATACTGGTGTTTACCTTTTTGTTTGTACTGGCCGCACTAATCGCGGGACTGCTGTTCCGCAATATAGTGCAAATGGTTTTCGTGTCCCTGTTGTTAAAGAACGAGGTATTGTCAGCCGGTCCTGATTTGGTGATTAACCAGTCTGCTTTGCAAAAACCAGTTGTTCGCGGCCTGGAAATTCTGGTATCGATTTCGGTATGGGGACTTTTTCTATATTTTTTTCACTCCTTTTTTACGGCAGTTAGCTGGATTTTGGGAGGAAGGCTATTATATGGTGATTCGTTATCTCCTTCAATGATTGAGGGGACTGAAACCATACTGTTGATTTCCTTTCTATTTGCTTTAGCTATGTTTCTGGTCATGTTCAGTTGGGCCCAATGGAATTATTGGCGGTTTGGACGGCTGGAACGCCGCAAACCCCGCCCGCCTGTGCCATGTTCGGTGATTGCCGCTCAATACGGCATTCCGGAAAGAATAGTGCATAAGGCTACCACTGTGAAGGTAGCAAGAATACTGACACAGGAGGTTGGTCTGGACCTGGAGGTAATTAAAGAAATGTAACGCTTACTCAGAGAAATACCATATCAGCCGTTGACAATCTTGCCACCGTTGCAGTGGAGGATCTGGCCGGACATGTAGGCGGAATCGGCAGAAGCTAAAAAGACATAGCAGGGAGCTGCCTCAAAGGGCTGACCGGCATGCTGCATGGGTGTGTCTTGACCGAACTGGGCGATATCCTCGTCAGAAAAGGAAGCGGGAATTAACGGGGTCCAAATAGGGCCAGGCGCTACTCCGTTAACACGGATGCCCTGCTTGATAAGTGCCAGCGACAGGGAGCGGGTAAAGGCCACGATAGCGCCTTTAGTGGCTGAATAATCGATAAGCTTTTCGTTGCCGGCATAGGCGGTGACCGAGGCCGTGTTGATTATGGCAGCACCTGCTTTCAGGTAAGCCAGGGCGGCCTTTGTCAAATAGAAGCAGGAAAAAATATTCGTCCGGAAGGTTTTCTCCAATTGGGCGGCGGTGATGTTTGTCAGGGTGGTCTGCACATGCTGCTCACCGGCGTTGTTCACCAGGATATCCAATTGGCCCAGTTTTTTTACTGTCTGATCAACGGCTTGCCGGCAGAAGGCCTCGTCACCGATATCGCCGGACAATAACAGGCAGCGCCGCCCGGTTTTTTCGACGTACTCTTTTGTCTCTTTCGCATCGGCGTCTTCATTTAGGTAAACGATAGCCACATCAGCCCCCTCTTTGGCGAAAGCGATAGCTACGGCGCGGCCAATGCCGCTGTCGCCGCCACTGAGGAGGGCGACTTTTCCTGTCAGTTTACCGCCGGGCCGGTAATTGGCATCGTCAAAAACGGGACGGGGTTTCATTTGCGATTCGATGCCGGGCTGCTGCGCCTGATGCTGGGGCGGAAAAGCCGGCTGGCTGCTTGTATTTTTCTGTTGACTCATAATAGCCTCCTTTGAAAAAGTTGTATGGAAGGAACCTCTGGCTGATTTACACTGTGCGTACTAATGGAGCTTTTTCTACCTGCTTGTGTCAGCAAAACCTTGAATGCCTACTGGCTAGGTCAGGTGAAAAATTATTGTCATACCGACAGGCAGTTAAAGCAGCGGTTCGTTAGAAGTTTTTCCCGTCTGTCGTTTTGTCATGCGCTCTTGGCGATAGACAACAATCATTGGTATAATGTGGATGGGTGGAATTGATTTTTTCGAGGGGAGCGGCTGTTGAATGAGAAGCATACACTTATCACAGGGAAGTGGGCGGACTAAAGTCAATTTGGTATGTGACCGGATGGGAGATAGTCTGGTGGTGCGAATCTTTAATGAAAATGAACACATTGGCGCTGTGGCGGTCGGCGAGTATGACCATGTCCGGGAACGGGCTTCGGGGTCACTGATTAACCGGCTGGGACATAAAGATGATGTGATTGCTTTGCCGGTGGCCCATAAAATTGCCCGCAAAACGAAAAAACCGGTTTGTGTCATTGCCGGCGTTCATTTGGATGATATTACCCCGGAAGAGATTACCGTGCTTACCGACTACTATGAGGCTATGGTGGATAAGCTGCTGGCCCGCCTAGAAGCGGGGCTGGCCTAGTACCAGTACCTTGTCAGCCTAAATCCAGTGAATACTGGCGGCCTATTTTCTGCCCGCTTTGTTGCCGTCAGTCAGCATACTAACGGCATGTTTCGTTCCTTCGCCTCGCGCTGCGAAAAATAGTCTCGTCATTCTTTTACTGCTTTAACACCGACAAGGTATTGGTGAAGAAAACAGCCTGCTTTATTTCATTCTGAAATAAGGCAGGCTGTTTTCTTCTTTTTTACAGTCGATAAGTTTTTATCAGTTCGGCCAAACGATACAGACCGGTAGCCAGATCGTCCAGTCGGGCATAGGCATAAGAAATTCGCAGGTTTTGGCTGGCTTGTTTGTCATATAGATTGCCGGGATTGAGCAGCAGGCCGTTGTCCAGGGCGGTATAAAAGAGCCGGTTCAGCGAAACAGGTTTTTTGAGCGTTAGCCACACATAGAAGCCTCCTTGCGGCACGGTCCAGGTGGCAATGCCGGCAAAGTACTGTTCCAGGATTTGGAGGCAGACGGTACGGCGGGCAAGCAGTTTGCCACGCAGACTGTCCACATGGCGGTAAAAGGCGCCGGAAGCCAACAGGCGATGCACAGCCCATTGCGAGAGGGAACTGGAACCGTAATCAATCTGATTTTTGATATCGGCCAGACGGCTGATAACAGGTTCCGGCCCGGTAATCCAGCCAAGGCGCAGCCCCGGACTCAGCGCTTTGGAAAAGCTGCCGATATAGAGGACCAGGCCCTGTTTATCCAGCGCCTTTACCGGCAGCGGCGGCGGGCTGTCGAACCATAGCTCGCGGTATACGTCATCTTCAATGATTGGCAGCCGTTTGGCGGCGCAAAGAGCATACAGCTCCGCGCGACGTTTTTCCGTCATGGTTGTGCCGGTAGGGTTCTGAAAACAGGGAATGGTGTACAGGCAGCGGGACGCGGTGGCCGGGACGGCTTGCAGCGCCTCAAGCGAAATCCCCTCGTTGTCCATGGGAAGGCCACGCAGCGCGATGCCGGACGACTGGAAAAGATTGAGGGAAAAAAGATAGGAAGGGCGTTCCAGGTAGAGCGTGGAGCTGCGGTTGAGCAAGCCCAGGGAAATGAGCTGTAACGCCTGCAGCCCGCCGGATACGATTAACAGCGAGGCCGGTGTGGCGGCAATCTGCAGCCGTGCTAAGTAGCGGCAAAGCTCTTCCCGCAGCGGGTACAGGCCAAGCGGTTCTTCATAGCCAAGACTGGTAATATGTTCACCAATGCTGCGAAGCGTGTCCTGCATCAGTTCCTTGGGGTAAAACTCGGGTGACAGTTCGCCGGTACCCAGCCGGATGACCCGATCATCAAATTCATAGGTATTGATTTTCTGAATGGTGGACAGGTTGGGCTGCTGCAGTCCCCTATGGGTATAGGGGGTCCACAGGGCGGCCGAGGAGGCAAGGACAGACCAGGAATTATTGGCAACCCGCGTACCGCTGCCGACGGAGGCCTCCAGCAGGCCGTCGGCGATTAGCTCGTTGAGCGCCGTATTGATGGTGCTGCGGTTGACCTTAAGAATGTCCGACATACTGCGCTGCGAGGGGATTTTGGTGCCTGGCGGCCATTCGCCGTTGGCGATCTTGTCTTTGATTTTTTCGATGATTTGTTTGTATAGCGTACTTGCCTGAGTTCTGTCAAGCTGCCAGTCGATGGTGTCCATACAAAGCCTCCCCGTCGGATATCTGTCATGCTATGAACTTATTGTAACAAAGTGGTTGGGTATTTTCCAGCAGGATTGGCTGGTTACAAAGAGATATTCAGTTATTACAATGAAGAAAAAGCACACATGGAGGATGGATAAATGGTTGGGTATTCTATACAGGGGTTTTTGATGGGCATCGCCTATTTGGCGCCCATAGGCATGCAAAATTTATATGTGATTAATACGGCGTTGCGTAAAACCAGGTTAAAGGCCTACCAGGTGGCGCTACTGGTTACGCTGTTCGATATATCGTTGTCTATCTCCGCCTTTTGGGGGACCGGAAAAGTACTGGAGTCCATTCCGTTCTTAAAATGGGGCTTTTATCTGTTCGGCAGTCTGATCATTCTGGCCATCGGTATCGGTCTGCTGCGGACACAACCGGAAAGTTCAGCGGATATCCAACTGGATGAATCTTTTTATAAGACGGTGTTTTTTACCTTCAGCGTGACCTGGCTGAATCCGCAGGCTTTGCTGGACAGCACCTTTATTTTGGGCGGATATCGCGCTTCGCTTGACGCCATGGCCAGTCTCTTCTTTATGTCCGGCGTCATTAGCGGGTCTTTTGTCTGGTTTTTCGGTCTGGTCACGCTGGTGGCCCGTTTTCGCCATCAATTAACGGCGGCCAGGCTGCGACTGATCAATGTAGTCTGCGGTGTTACCATTATTCTGTTTGGCATCAATCTGGGTTATAAGTTTCTCCAGGACGTGTTGGCCGGTTATCCTGTTTTATGGCATTAATATTGGCCCGATCAATACCTCTTATGAAGGCATTCATTGAAAAGAGTTTGCAGAAAATAGGAATAGCTCAGGGGTTTGACGGCAGTTTTTCCAATGAATCGGATTTTCCTGTGCGGATCAGTGTTAAGCAGGCGTCAGAATTGCGAGAGGCTGTCGGGCGGTTTAAAATCTAAATACGTAACAATAAACCCGCTTAGGCGGGTTTTACTTTTAGAGGTTGTTTGAGGTAAGGAACTATCTGTATAAAATGACCGGGCTATTGTGAAAATAAGGAAAGCTTCCTGACGGATTATTGACTTTGGCAGAAAACAAATTATAATATATACTATACAGGGGTATAGTAATGGAGGGTGAGCTGTGTTAAACGAACAGGAGCAGAAGAATATTAAGGCAAGACTGAGACGGATTGCCGGTCAGATAAACGGAATTGAAAAGATGGTGGAAGAACGGCGGTATTGTGTCGATACGCTGCAGCAGATTATGGCGGCCAGGTCGGCGCTTAATCAAGTGGCACTCATTATGTTGGAAAGCCACACTAAAAGCTGTGTAGTAACCGCGATTCAGGAAAATCGCACGGAAGAGTCGGTTAAAGAATTGATGGATGTATTGTCCAAGTTTGCGAAATAACGGGTTCTGTTTCTACTAAGAACCTGGAAAAGTTAAGAGGGTGAAACCGGTATGAATAAAATGCAAAGTGAAAGTTTGGTAACGTCTTCCTTTAAAATTGGCGGCATGTCCTGCGCCGCTTGCTCCAGCCGGGTAGAGCGAGGCTTGGCCGGTCTGCCGGGGGTGGTCAAGGCGGCGGTCAATCTGGCAACCGAAAAAGCTTCGGTTACCTACGAGCCTAAAGAAGTCAGTCTGCAGGAGCTGGCCAGGAAGGTGGAGGACTTAGGATATCAGACGTTTAAGGAAAAATATGAGTTTAATATAACCGGCATGCACTGCGCCGCTTGTTCAGCCAGAATAGAGCGGGCTGTCAGCAAACTGCCCGGCGTTTATCAGGCAGTGGTTAATCTGGCGGTGGAGAAAGCCGTTATTGAAGTGAATCCGGATGAGATCACCAGTGCCATGCTCGTCGCTAAAATTGAAAGCCTGGGCTTTGGTGCGCAACCGATTGCCGATAATGCCGGCGGCGAGGCCGGTACCGACCGTGAAAAGGCCGCCCGCCAACAAGATATAAAGCGGCAGCAGTTTAGGCTTGTCCTTTCGGCCATATTCTCGCTGCCCCTGATACTGGCTATGGTGTTACATCTGATGGGAAGTGACGGACAGGTGACGGCGCTGTTGATGAACCCGTATCTGCAGTGGTTTTTGGCCACACCTGTCCAGTTTATCGCCGGTGGGCAGTTTTACCGGGGAGCTTACCTGGCTTTAAAAAACGGTGGTGCCAATATGGATGTGTTGGTCGTGTTGGGAACGTCGGCTGCCTATTTTTACAGCATTGCCAATATGCTGTATTCGCCGCATAATTTGTATTTCGAAACTTCGGCCATACTGATTACGCTGATTATTCTGGGTAAGCTGCTGGAAGCCAGGGCCAAAGGGCGCACTTCGGAGGCCATCAAAGCGCTCATGGGACTGCAAGCCAAAACAGCCCGGGTGGTGCGGAACGGCAAAGAAGAGGAGATCCCTATTGACCTTGTACAGGTCGGTGATGTCTTAGCCGTCCGGCCGGGAGAGAAAATTCCCGTTGACGGCGTGGTGGTGGAAGGCACATCAACGGTTGATGAATCCATGCTGACCGGGGAAAGTTTGCCAGTTGAGAAAACGGTCGGCGATGCAGTGACCGGTGCGACTCTGAACCGGGTGGGGGCCTTTAAGTTTAAGGCCGCCCGGATTGGCAAAGATACGGCTTTGGCTCAGATTGTGCGCATTGTGGAAGAGGCCCAGGGGTCAAAGGCGCCGATTCAGCGGTTTGCCGACGTGGTTTCCGGTTATTTTGTACCGGTAGTAGTGGGGCTTGCCGTGCTTACCTTTCTCGTTTGGTATGTGATCGTCGATGCCGGTAATTTTTCACGGGCCTTAGTCAATTTTACCGCGGTACTGGTTATTGCCTGCCCCTGCGCTTTAGGGTTGGCAACGCCGACCTCGATTATGGTAGGGACCGGCAAAGGGGCTGAAAACGGCATACTGATCAAGGGTGCCGAGCATTTGGAACATGCCCACCGGATTACCACGCTGGTTTTGGATAAAACGGGGACGATTACCAAGGGTGAGCCGGAAGTAACCGATTTTACTAATTTGTCCGGTATGGCTGAGGCTGAACTATTGTCGCTGGCTGGGGGCGCGGAAAAAAACTCCGAGCATCCCCTGGCGCAGGCTATTGTCAGCTATAGCCAAAAACAGGCTGCATTGCTGAGTGAACCTGCAACGTTCACGGCGATTCCCGGTCATGGGGTTGAGGCTGTGGTCGCCGGCAAACGCATTCTGCTGGGGACCCGGAAGCTGCTGCAAGAGCAGAATATTGACTTTGCCGGGCATATTCCGGCCATCGAAGCGATGGAGCAGCAGGGAAAGACTGTCATGCTGATGGCGGTCGAGGAAGAACTGGCCGGGTTGTTTGCCGTTGCCGATACGGTGAAACCGCGGTCGGTGGAGGCCATAGCCCAACTGCAGGCGCTGGGGATCGAGGTTTGGATGCTTACCGGCGACAACGAACGGACAGCCAGAGCCATTGCGGGGAGCGTGGGAATCACCCATGTTTTGGCGGAAGTTCTGCCTGAAGATAAAGCGCGAAAAGTAAAGGAACTGAAAGGTCAGGGGAAGATTGTTGCCATGGCCGGTGACGGTATTAACGACGCCCCGGCTTTAGCAACCGCCGATGTGGGGTTTGCTGTTGGAACAGGAACCGATGTGGCCATTGAGGCCGCCGATGTTACCTTAATGAACAGTGAACTGACCGGTATTGTGGCTGCTATACGGTTAAGCAAAGCGACGATGAAAAACATCAAGCAAAATCTGTTCTGGGCCCTTGTCTATAACTCCTTGGGCATCCCGCTGGCT
Organism: Propionispora hippei DSM 15287; assembly: GCF_900141835.1. Classification (NCBI taxonomy): domain Bacteria; kingdom Bacillati; phylum Bacillota; class Negativicutes; order Selenomonadales; family Sporomusaceae; genus Propionispora; species Propionispora hippei. The sequence goes on from NZ_FQZD01000011.1 coordinate 130,455, forward strand.
GCCGCCGGCTATCTGTCGCCGGTCATCGCCGGAGCGGCGATGGCCTTCAGTTCGGTTTCGGTTGTGACCAATGCGCTGCGTTTGAGAAATTTTGAACCCTATCATAAGGCTGAGCTTATAAAATAAAACAGAGACTATTCTTTAAATGATAAAACTTATTTAAAGAATAGTCTTTTCTTATATTTGCAGGGCTGCATTACTTATTTTTGAACAGTTTTTTATATAGCGTAATAAATTCTAGATATAAAGCGTTTTTTGGGCAAAATAGGTGAGTTATGAATAATTTTCAAGGTATTTCTTGACAATTTAAATTTTTTTATTATAATGAAGCTTATGTTGTTAGAGGAAAATAATACAAGATATGGCAAACTTGATGAAAATCAAGGTCGCAAAGCTATGGGTCTAAGTACAGTTTTGTATATGACTGCCAAGTTGCTGATGTAACTTGGCAGTCATTTTTTTGTGTTTTTTAAAAGGGATGAATTTGACTGGTTGAAAAAAATAATAAACTATACTTTCGTATAGTGTCAAATTTGTAAACCTTTACTATAGTTACAAATGCTTTTGCGCAGTTATCATAACAATTTTCCATAAATCTTATTGCAATGACAGACATAATAGTTAGTTTTCATTTTATCTATTATCTATCTTGGATTTCTATAAAACTATTTGAAAACATAACCTAGGGGGGAGAAATGGATTGGGCAAGGGAAGTACCTTAATTTACAGCCTGCTAATAGTTATGGGCGGCATTTTTTTCTTTTGTACGGTAAGAAATGAAGTGGTGGCAGCAGATATTCAATATAAAAAAGAAATGGTCTTATTGATTGAAGAAATCAGCAACTATGCGAAAAAGAAAAATCCTTATTTTCAGGTAATCGGCAATGGCGGACTGGATTTATACCGTCAGGAAAATCTTGATGATGCGTTGATCAAAAGATTACTTAATCATCTTGATGGAGTTTTAGTGGAGGGGCGGGCTTATACCTGGGGAAAAACGGAGGATGATCAGGCGATGCATACTATGCCGACAACTCCTGACGCTAAAGATTTTATTGACTCCTCGTTAAGTTTGCCTGTAGCCAATCATCTACCGGTTTTTATCGTGGACTATTGCCAGGATCATAACCAGATTGATGATGCATATCGGGAGAATCGTGCGAAAGGGTATATTTCTTTTATCGGAAGCCCTGATCTTAATACCATTCCTTCTTATCCACGGGATTTGCCGTGGGAATTTAACAAAAAAATTAGTCGTCTTGATCAGGTGCACAGCTTTCTAATTTTGTTGAATCCCGGAAATTTCAAAAGCAAGGAAGAGTATCTGCGTAAGCTGCGCAATACGAATTGCGACTTGCTGATTATCGACCGTTATTTTGATAATCAACCGTTGTCCAGTGCCGACGTGGCTTCGCTTCGTGTAAGGAAAAACGGCACTTCCCGGCTGGTATTTGCTTATCTAAGCATTGGTGAAGCGGAAAACTATCGGCCTTATTGGCAGGCGTCCTGGTCAACATCCCCTCCCGCCTGGATTGCGGAAGAAAATCCTGATTGGCAGGGGAATTTTAAGGTGAAATATTGGACTAAAGAGTGGAAAAAGGTTTTATTCGGTTCTCCTCGGACTTTACTTGATGAGATTGTAAAAGATGGCTTTAGTGGTGTTTTTTTAGATGTCATTGATGCATACGACTATTTCGAGAACAAGCAAGTCATGTAATTTTTGTATATTTTCTCAGCGTGGTAGTGCAAACAATTGCAGTTTGTTTATTATCAAATATTGGAGGAACAGCAATGAACATACTAATCACTGGCGGTTGTGGTTTTATCGGATCACATGTTGCCGAACGTTTTTTTAAAGAAGGCCACAAAATTTGTATTATTGATAATCTTTCTACCGGGACGAAAGCCAATCTCAGTGTTGACTATGATTTTTATCAGCTTAATGTAACGGATAAAAACTGCGAGGAGGTTTTCCGCACGAATAACATCGATTGTGTTATTCATCTTGCGGCGCAAGTCGACGTTGCCGTTTCCAATGCGGATGCTTATCTGGATAGTGAATCCAATATACTTGGCTTAATCAACATGCTGGACCTGGCTCGCAAATACAAAGTAAGGAAATTTTTATTTGCTTCATCGGCAGCCGTATATGGGAATACTGAGGATTTGCCTATTATTGAAAATACAGAGCTCCAGCCTGTATCTGTTTATGGAATGAATAAACAGGTAGGGGAATATTACTGCCGGCAGTGGTCTGAACTGTATGGACTGAAAACAGTCATATTACGGTTTGCCAATGTCTATGGCCCGCGTCAAGGTCTTGCCGGCGAAGCCGGAGTCGTATCTATTTTTATGCAGCGCATGCTGGAAGAAAAAGAAGTGGTCGTTTATGGCGATGGCACACAGACTCGTGATTATATTTTTGTGGAAGATGTGGCCGATGCCGTTTTCCGGGCCGCCACTAGTAAAGTAACCTCGCAAATCATGAACGTAGCAACAAATACGGAAACCAGCTTGGCAGATGTAATCGCTGCGTTGGGAGACATGCATGCTATTAAAGGCGTGCGCTTTGCCGAACGGCGAACCGGTGAGGTGGCTCATTCAAGACTGGATAATTTTCTTGTCAGACAGGAGTTGGGCTGGCAGCAGAAATACTCTTTGCGTGAGGGGCTTGCAAAAACTTACACGTGGTATCAAGCTCATTGGACGGAGCAAGCCACTGCGGCCGCCATTGACATGCCAAGCAACAGTTTTTCCCGGTGGCGGCCCCATATAGAGAATTCAGGCATGTTTATTCTGATGCTCCTATTTAGTTGGAACAGCCTATATGGAGGAACGATTGATTACCGCCTTGGCCTTGATTACAACTATATTTACATTGGGCTTATGGGCATTTTATATGGCAAAAAGCAATCTTTGCCGGCCGTAGCTTTTTCAGCGGTTCTTTTTATTGGCACGGCACTGGCACGGGGCGGGGATTTTGTATCCATCATGTATCAAGCTCAATACTTGACTCACCTGGCCGCTTATTTGTGCATTGGAGTTGCCACAGGTTACGTACGGGATAATTCGGAACGAATAGCAGCGGATAAGCAGATGGAGCTGGATGCAATAAATAGCCAGTATAACTTTATGCGGACTCTTTATTTAGAGTGTAACCAACGCAAGGATGAACTTCATTCGCAGATTATTAACGCTAACGATAGTATTGGCAAAATATATAATATTGTTCGTGCCTTGAATAGCCTGAAAATGGAAGATATTTCCAATGAGGCTATCGGGATTGTAGGGAAAATTATGCAAACCGATGGGGTAGCTCTTTATACGGTAAACAGGGGCAAAACTTATTGGCGTTTAAAAGTGCAATCTTCCGGCTACGGAGATGATCAAGCCAAGTCGATAAAAATTGCCGATTCCGAGTATGCCCGCTATATCATGGATAAGAAGAGAATGTTTATAAATAATGAATTGCGACCTGACAGCCCGCTCATGGCAGCACCTGTTATTTATGAAGGCAGGGTTATTGCCATAGTTGCTTTGAAGAATCTGCCGTTTGAGAATTTGACCTTATATCATGAAAATCTTTTTCAAATTGTTGTTATGCTGGTGACAGATGCTTTTACTAAAGCCTACTTGTACGATAAAGAATTGGAAGATCAAAAATACATTGCTCAAACCGAAATTCTTACTCCGGAAAAATTTGAAGATGTGTTGGAGGCAGTGGAAAGCAGGAGACAACTATATGGACAGGAACATTTGCTGCTGAAGGTCATTGAGCCGTATGGGACCTATGAGGAGGTTTATCAAAGGCTTGCCGGAAAAGTTAGAGATGAGGATTATGTCGGGCTTCGCCAAGACGGTGCTTTATATTTATTGATGCTGAATATACCTGTGGCAATGGCTGCTGAAGTACAGCAAAGACTGTCCGAAGCTGGAATCCAGACTAGCATGATTATGGGTGGATGCGATGATGAATGAGTGGTTATTGATTCATTTTACGACCTTTTTTGTATATTACCTGATTTTTTCCCGGCAGAAACGGGAGAGAGCCTTTTGTGAGGCCATGTTGGTACTGCTCATTCCCCTTTTTGGGCTGTTGTTATTGCTGATTGTGAAAACTTTCGAGAAGCGATATCTTTCCTGCGAAGATCCTTCCTACGTATACCGCAGTTTTGAACATGAACAGGCGTTTTTTATGGAACATGAGCAGCAAAGCGAAGCTGTGCTTGCCATGCAGGATGTATTGCTTCTAACAGATACGGGTACTAAACGAAAGTTATTAGGTGCTGCTATACGAAAGGATATTTTGCGGAACAATGAAGTTTTATTAACGGCGCTGCGTGACGAGGATACTGAAATATCGCACTATGCCGTTTCGCTGGTAAGCCGCCGAATCAGAGCCTTGGAAGAAGTTTTTTATCGTTTACAGAAAAGGCTGGCAGAGGTACCGACAGATGTACCGGCCTTGCGGGAGTATATTGATGCAATCGATGTTTATGTAAAAAGCAGCAGCATGGATGCGACGAGCCGGATTTCCCTGCAGCAGGAACAGGTTGTTTTGCTGGAGCGTCTGCTGCATTTAGACAGATCGGAAGAAAAGTATTTCTTAATGAAGATTGAAGGCGAAATAGAATTAAGAAATTATAAAAAGGCCGAAGTGTTTTGTCAGATATTTATAGAGTGTTTTCCGAATAGTGAACAACCATATCTGTCCGATATAAAATTGGCCTATCATTTGGCTGATGCTCGAAAAATTCAGCGGTCTATCCGACAACTGAAAAACTCCGCCATAGTCTTTTCGCAAAGAGCGTTAGCGGTTATCCGGTTTTGGGACAGGAGTGAGCAGCATGCGTCATAACAGGGGCAATATTCTTATTTTATTCATTCTTTTGTGTTTAGGACTATTTTTCCAGAACCAGCGGAGTGAAGGCTTCTTGAAAATGTTTAAAAACACAAACTTTTCAGTTGAAGCTAAGGCAGTGCGTAGTCTGCCTGATGCTGCCAAAAGCTGGCCTGATGAGCAGTTCCTGCTTGTTTATGATGGAAAAAATGGTGACAGCCTTCGTCTGGCCTTTAATATTGAGAAAACATTACAACAGATTAAGAAGGACGTCAAAATTATTCCGGTGGAAGCAATAGCCCAGGAAAAGTTGAATTACACGGGGATTATTTTGGCCTTTAGTGATTTGGATAAACTTAAGAATTTCGAGCCATTGCACCGGTATGTTGCTGATGGTGGAAATGTCTATTTTATGATTACGCCAAACGGGAATATGTTTACGGAAATACAAAGAGAGCTGGGAATCAAAAGCAGCGGTGATATGGTAACTACACCGGGTATTAAAGTGCTTTCCAATATTTTAATTAAAGGTAAAGGTTTTGTCTCCGAAAAGAGCAGTATTGAAAATAGTTCTTATCCTGTTGAACTTGATGAACAATCTCGGCTTCACCTTACCTCCTATGAAGGTGTTCCCTTACTTTGGGAACGCAACAATGGCAAAGGTTCTTATGTTGTCTATAATGGAACTTCTTTACAGGTAAAAGACAGTCGGGGTGTCATAACGGGTATGTTGGGAATTGGCTTAAAGACATTTGCTTATCCGGTGATTGGTATCAAGCTGATGTATCTTGATGATTTTCCGGCTCCCGTGCCGGAAGGGACCAGTGACGCTATTTATCCTGACTATCATTTGACTACTCCAGAATTTTACCGGCAAATATGGTGGCCGGATATGCTCAAATTAGCAGCACGGTATAATGTAAAGTATACCGGAGTCGTTATAGAAACCTACGGAAATAAAGTCGATCCTCCTTTTGCTCCGGAAGCAAATAACGGTGCCAATCGGAACCACCTTATTTTGTATGGCCGAGAGCTGCTAAAGAGCGGCGGTGAGCTGGGGGTGCACGGCTATAACCATCAACCGTTGGTTCCGCCGGGCTTTGTCAGGCATACAGATTATCAGCCCTGGACAAGTGTGGATGCTATGACCCAAAGTATAGGCGAATTGAAACGGTATATTGGGGACGTATACCCGGATTATAAACTGAGAGTATATGTCCCGCCTTCCAATATACTGAGTCCTGAAGGCAGGAAAACATTGGTGCAGGCTTTACCGGACCTGCATGTGATTTCTTCCGTATATGTCGGCCATTATGAAACGGATAACAGTTATGCTCAGGAGTATGACAAAGGACCGGACGGCGTATTGAATATGCCCCGGATCAGTTCAAATTATTTCCGGGATAAGGATGATGATTGGAGTATTATCAACGGAATCAGTTTCTTGGGAGTGTTTTGCCACTTTGTCCATCCCGATAATATTTTCTATCCCGAAAACAAAGGTCGCCATTGGGAGGAATTTTATAAAGGTCTTGAATCTTTGTTTAAGGATATTGCGGAAAAATATAATTGGCTTCGGGCTTGCACCGCTTCGCAGGGGGCGGAATATTTTGAGGATTTCTTGCGGATGAATTACCGGCTAAAGCTGGATGACAATCAATTGCAGATAGCTTGCGGCGGCTTTCGTGGCGACAGCTATTTCGTTTTGCGGACTCCGAGGAAAATTATCAAGGCAACAGGCTGTGATGCTCAATCTATTGATGAAAATGTATATTTGCTAAAAATCCATTCTTCCCAAGTGAGTCTTCTTTTTGGAAGTGAGGTGCGTGAATGAGAATCTGTATCATTGCCGAAGGTAGTTATCCGTACATTACCGGCGGCGTTTCGTCCTGGATTCAGATGCTGATAACAGGAATGCCGGAGCATGAATTTATCATCTACTCTATCGGTGCGGAAGAGAAAAATAAAGGGAAGTTTAAATATAGTCTGCCCGACAATATTGTAGAGGTCAAAGAAGTTTTCCTTGACAGTATTTTAAACCAGCAGTATTCGGGCACTACGGTGTTTCCACTGTCGTCCCGGCAAAAGGACATGCTCTTTTCGTTAATATGTGGTGAAGGCGAAATCAAGATTGATGAATTAGTGGAAATTTTCCGCTCATCAAAGACAAGGGCGGCTCTTAGTATTTTTATGAGCTTTAACTTTTTTGACATCATAACGGCCGTTTATAAGGAACGGTATAGCCACTTACCGTTCACAGATTTCTTCTGGACCGTGAGATCTATGCTATTACCGCTATTTTTCTTATTACAACAGGATTTTCCCCGTGCGGATGTTTACCATAGTGTAGCAACAGGCTATGCCGGCGTCGTGGGAAGCCTGGCGGCAAAAATGAGCAAAAAGCCCTTTATCCTGACCGAGCATGGCATTTATTCCCGTGAACGGGAAGAAGAAATTATTCAGAGCAATTGGGTAGAGCCGCACTTTAAGGACTTATGGATCAATTATTTTTATAGCCTTGCCAGGCTGACTTATTTTGAAGCAACGCGGGTGTTCTCCCTGTTTGCCAAGAATGCGGAGATTGAGGTCGCTTTGGGATGCGATGCCGGTAAAATTGAGATTATTACCAATGGTGTTGATGTGGAGCTGTACGAGGGAATTAGCGCTGAACCGGCGGAAGAAGATACGGTTGTCATTGGCGCTGTGGTGCGGGTTGTGCCAATCAAAGATATTATTACCATGCTGCGCGGTTTTTCCCTGGTCATTCAGGCATTGCCTTCGGCACAATTTTTAATTCTTGGACCGACTGATGAAAATGAAGAGTATTATGAAGAATGCCTGAATATGGTGGAGCGGCTGAAGTTGGAAGGTTGTGTCCAGTTCACCGGGACAGTGAATGTAAACGAGTATCTGGGGAAGCTGGATATTATGGTGCTAAGCAGTGTTAGTGAAGGGCAGCCGTTGGCTGTGCTGGAGGGGATGGCTTGTTATAAGCCTTTTGTAACGACCGATGTGGGAAGCTGCCGCGAATTATTGTATGGTAACAATGACTCTCTGGGGCCGGCGGGCATTATTGTTCCTTTGATGGACTTTGAAGCGATGGCCCAGGCCATTATCAGGCTTGCCCGTGATAAAGAGCTGCGGAGAAGTATGGGAGAAAATGCTTATCAAAGAATTGCTCAGTATTACACCAAGGATGGCATGATTATGAGCTATCGCCAGGTGTATGCAGAATTGGGGGGAGTCATGTGGCGGGAATCGGTTTTGAGTTAAAAAAGCTGTTTCACAAAAAAAGTGCTGTAGGTTATTTACGGGCCTGTTCCTATACGGCGATTGTAACAATTGGTCCTTTTATTCTTATGTTGCTTATGATCCTTTTTATTCAGGCGATGCTGCACTCGATGAATAATTCATACCAGGTAGAACAGTTGTTTCTGGCTTCGGTCATTTATCCGTTGATTTTTTCTCAAATTGCATCAAGCGGGTTCGCCATGCTGATTACCCGGTTTGCGGCCGATAAGATTTACCGGAAAGAGTATGAAAGTGTCGTACCTTCTTTGTATGGTATTATCACAATGGTATTGTTGGTCGCATCCATACCGGCTATTTGGTTTTTGTGGGACGCTCCGCTCAATATCATGTTGAAGCTTGCCACTTATATTCTTTACATGGAATTAAACATAATCTGGATACAAGGGGTTTATTTAAGCGCGTTAAAAGATTACCGGAAAATTATTCAGTCCTACTCGGTAGGTGTGACCGTTACCGTTGTACTTGCTTACTTGGTAACAAAAGTGTTGATTCCGGACATAGTGACAGGGCTGTTAGTGACTATTGATATTGGTATGTTTTTGGTGATGACCATGCTGTTATTAAATATTATAAGATTCTTCACAGAGGTTAATAACTGCCATTTTTCCTTTTTGCAGTATTTTGAAAAATACCGGTCCCTGTTTTTTATTAATATTTGTTACTATCTTGGTTTGTATTGTCCTATTTTCTTTATTTGGCGCAGTCCCTTAGGCTTAAAGGTAGCCGATACTTATTTGTTGGCTCCTGCCTATGATGTGGCTACCTTTTACGCATTTTTATCATTGGTGCCGATAGCTATTGTATTTGTTATTTCTACAGAACTTAATTTCTACGATAAATACGCGATCTATTTTAAGCTTATTACCGGGAAAGGCAATTATCGTGAAATTGAGGACGCCAAACAAGCTATGCTTCAGGTGCTATGGTCTGAAATCCGTAATCTCATGGAAATACAGTTGGTAGTAACCTTTATCTTCCTGGCGTTGGGGAATTACTTACTGCCTTGGCTCGGACTTACTTATGACTCGGTACATATTTACAACGTGCTTTTAATTGGAGCGTATCTTACCGGTATGACCCAGTACTTTTTAATTATTATGCTGTACTTTGAAGATAGGCGGGGCGCATTGAGTATTGCGAGCTTTTTCCTTGCTGCTAATATCGTGTTTAATTATATTTCGGTATGCTTAGGCGAAAATACCTATGGCTTTGGGCTGTTCTTAGCCGCCTTTTTGACGCTGTCTTTGGCAATGATGCGATTGATTTATTATACAAACCGAATTGATTACTTCGTTTTTTGTACCCAGCCGGTTTTAAATAAAATAGAAGAGGGTATGATATCCCGCTGGCTTAGTAGATGGTATCCGGTGCAACAAGACAAATACAAATAGGAGGGATTTTATGCAGAAATACTATATGATCATAGCTGCCTTTATCCTATGCGTTTTTGGACAGCCTTTGGTTGAAGCGGGAGTACCTACTGCCATTGATGTTGCTGATGAAGCAAAGAATACGGGGGCGAATCTAAACGCGGCAGCCCATTCAGCCGAAGCGGCAATGCAAGCTGCGTTTGAACGGGTGGCGGCAAAGGAGGCAGTCAAACAAGCTCTGGAGGCACTTCAGGAAGTCCTTGCCACGGCAGAGAAGGCTCAGCAGGAGGTTGGCAGAGCACAAGCTAATGTGAAGGAAAAAGATGCATATGTAGGAGAAGCCGCGAAACAGGTTGCCGAGGCCGAAGGAAAAGAGCGTGCGGCTATAAACCGTTTGACGCTGGCCTTGGCGGCCCAGACCGCAGCTCAGGAACGGGCAGCAGGTTATTGGCGGATTGCGGAGCAGACGGCTAATTCGGTAGCGCAAAGTGCGAATGAAACTGACGAGCCTATGTCCTTTGCCGATATCAATGAGGGGAATATTGATGAAATAGCCGGCAGGGCCGATCAACGGGCGAGAAGGGATAATGCCAAGCTTGAGCTTGTTGCCGCCGCCAGGGATCGTGCGGAAACCTTTCAGCAGGAGGTTGACGCGGCTGGTGAAAATACGGAGATTGCCCAAGCCGGCAAGGATGCGGCTACTGATGAGAAAGAGCAAGCGCTGGATAGGCTGACCGATGCCAAAATAGCTTTAGAGGACGCGGAAGCAGTATTAAAAGATGCTCAGCGAAATCTGGAGGATGCGAAAGCAGTAGTTCGCGATGCAAAGGCCGAATTGGATAGTCGGCAATCCTACGTAACATTATTAAATAAGGAAGACGCAAAGATCCCTATTGCCCGTTCGGTCCTTGCCGCAAGTACCTATTATTCATGGAAAGACAACAGAGGAGATCAGGGGCATCAGTTTGTTTCACCGTATTCTTTTTTTTATCAGCATGGCAATTGGGAGACTTCCTTTAATACGGCGTATGTTATCTCACAGCACGCCGCCCCGCAGTTGACGGGTTCAGGACGAGTGTCCGGCTGGTCCGACAGTGACGTAGCCATAGCGCATACGAATGGTCATGGCAAATACTCTGTGCGCTACAGTCTGGATGTCAATATGCCTACGGGAAAAGCAGCCCTGTCCGGTGAAAAACCGATTATGAATGATGATTTGGTTAAGTACGGAACATTTGGCTCGGGGTGGAACTATACGCCGGGTGTTGCTGTCAGTCGTAAGGTAAGTGACAAAGATACATGGACTTTAGCGACAACCTATTCTTTTCAGGGAGATTATACTCTGCTTAATGATGTACCTAACAACCGACTAAGTCCGGGCAATATATGGACAAAAACTTTTCAATGGCAGCATCTTGCTCCCAACTGGCGTTTGCTGGGGGAGCTATCTCACGTTGATTATACCGATACGCAGGTAGGTGGCGCTGATTATGTACGGGACGGGGATCAGTTGGATACAAAGCTCACCTATGTCAAAGATTTGTCGCATGGCCAGAGCCTGCTGCTATATTATTGGAATTCCCATCAACAGCCGGATCAGTCGCTCGCACAACAGGCGGGAGGAAGCAGCAGGCGCGGTCAATATTCAGGTCTCATGTGGAGTAAGCCTGTACAAGTAGGACATACCATGAGATACAGCTTTGACTTTATGAATAAATCGGGAGAAGCGTATGATATTCTTACTGATTCCATTTTTCATAATGGGAAAAAGTATACCGGTGGAATAGGTTATGATGTGAATATTTCTGAAAAACAAACATTATCATTTGATGTGCAGAAAATTTTTATGAAAAATGACCCGAATGTTAATTATCATGGATATAATATTATGGTCAAGTACTCTCGCAACTATTAGCTGTAAAATGACAATCAGTTGCTTGTTTTCAACCAACCGCATGATATGATATAGTAAAGGGAACTACTAACCAATAAGTGGGTAACTTGCCGAGTTGCCCATTTTTATTTCAGATTCAAGGCGGTACACATTGTGACAATAAGAAGCATATTGATTGTAAGACTTAGCGCTATTGGCGATGTCATTCATTGTACGCCGGTAGCCAGAACGCTGCGGCGGGCTTATCCCGAATGCCGGATCACCTGGCTGGTGGGAGCAGTGGCCGCCGATCTGCTGACCTATAATCCCCACATAGATGAAGTGTTGGTCTGGTCGAGGGAACGTTTTGAGAAACATCTCCGTAAGCTTGAGTTACGAGAAGCCGCACGGATGTGGCGTGAACTGAAAAACATGTTGTCAGAACGGTATTTTGACGTCGTTTTGGATATTCACGGGTTATTTCTTACCGGCATGATCACCAAGCAAGTACGGGCTGGCCGGAAAATCGGCATGCGGGGGGCTAAAGAGTTAAATTCGCTGTTTATGACCGAAACCGCCCCGCCCTTGGGCAGGCACGTTACGGATAAATACCTGGGCGTACTTCGGGCAATTGGCATCACCGAGGTGGACCGGCGCATGCAACTAACGCTTGGTCCGAAGCATGGCGAGTTTGCCGCAGCTTATCTGCGGCAGGCGGGCGTTTTACCGGAGGAACGGCTTGTGGTTGTTATTCCAGGGACCACCTGGCCCTCCAAAAATTGGCCGGTGGAATTCTTTATCAGGACTATTCAGCGGCTTGCCCCTAAGCACCGGATTATACTGGGCGGCGGCAAAGCGGAAGTGCCGCTGGGAAGCGAGATTGAAAAGGCGTGTCCTTCGGTAGTCAATGCCATTGGACAAACCGGACTTTTGGATTTAGCCGGGTTGATTCAGAAAGCCGCTGTGGTGATTACCGGAGATACAGGTCCCTTACATATGGCGGCGGCGATGGATATTCCTACCGTAGCAATCTTCGGCCCTACCGATCCGGCGTTCTTTGCGCCGCTTGGCGAAAAACATATTGCTCTGACCAGCCGGTTAACCTGTTCCTTTTGCCATAAAACCAGGTGTCCTGACGGGAATAATATGTGTATGTATGGTGTTGCGCCGGATGAGGTGCTGCAAGCCGTGAGTAAGGTAGAAGTACCCTGCCAACCTTGAAAATGAAATTACTGATGGTCAAACTTTCTTCACCATCTTTCAGTTTCAAGATTGCACCAGCACTCTGTAACCTCTAATTCTATAGTGTTTTTTACGAGATTTTTTCCGTCCCGCTTTGTTGCCGGTGGCTTACATTCCCGATAATGCGCTTCCTCTGCCTCGCAGGATGAAAAATCTCTCGCAATTCATCTTATAGGCTTAGGTTTAGAGACCGTTAGATTTAAAATTCTGAATAGAATGAGATGCAATATTTGTCGAAACATAGATATTTTTGGAATATTTAAAAAATATTTTCTCCCTTGGCAGGAGTCAAAGACGTTTTGCTGAATTATATATATATTAGATATAGAAAAAGCAAAGAGGAGATGATACCTATGCAGGTTGAGGTCAAATCTAGGGAAGAAAAAGCTATCAACAAAACAATCTTTGAAATGTTATGCGTGGAAAACGATGTAAAACTCCTTTGCAAGCGTTGTGAAGGTGAAATGGTACTGGCACAGATGACACCTAACAATGATGAAATGCGTTGGTATAGATGCGCGAGTTGTGGTACGTTACGGCTGATTGGCAAAGAGTTTGAAACCAATGAGAGCAATAAGAAAGTCATTATGATATAAGCGGACCTTTGGCCGGAAACGCAGACTGTCAACATATTTGTTGACAGTCAGCTTGTTGAAAAAGTATATAGTATGAAAATGGTTTTTGAGGGTCCATGTAGAATTAATTCTGCATGGACCTAATTTTGTTAGGAGGTAGAGTATGCTTAAAGAACGAGCACCTCAGCAGATGAAATTCGAATTAGTTTGTATTGATCAATTAGTTCCTGAAGATCACCTACTTAGAAAGATAGATAAATACATAGATTTTTCGTTTATATACGAGAAGACCACCCCCTACTATTGTCAAGATAATGGACGACCACCCGTAGATCCGATTGTCCTTTTCAAAATGATCTTTATTGGCTATCTTTATGGCATCCGTTCCGAGCGACAGCTCGAAAAAGAAATACAGACCA